>NZ_FTMS01000028.1 GCF_900156105.1 Alkalispirochaeta americana | reverse complement strand
TCACAACATGACCTATCAGGAACTCATCGTGCGAATACAGAAACACCTGCCCGGTGAACATAAAGAATACGTCAACTACCTTACGTCACGGTATTTGTAGATAGAAGAAGGCAATTTGAGGTATTCAAAAACGCGATCGAGTTTACCGCTTCAAACCGCGCGGTGAAACGGTGGGAGATCTAGGTTTTGCTGTTTCCATCCGGCCCTCCCCTCTGGCGCGCGTGCTTTCTCGCATAGACCATGTGGCTCCGATTTCGGATAGAACAGCGCAGTCGCGCCGGCGTCTTCGTGTAATATCGGCCCGGGCTTCTTTCTTGAGCTTGCGCTCAGGGATTACTTTTCCTATGATTTTAATAATTCGTAACTCTGCTTTTACTTGCGAAAGTGAGGTATATGTATTGACTCCTTTGAGATGTTACGTATTTTGCGTATCGGCTTCAAAAATGGGGTATGATTTATGAAATTTCCGTTCATCGATGCGATGCTCGGGGATTCTTCAGATTTCTCTTTGCACCACCGGGTCTTTCATGTGGTTCTGCTCATCGGTATTGGAATGTCATTTTCCGGGGCTTTCATGAACCACGTTTTGGAGCTGGGCTGGGCCACTGTGGTAATACCTTTCGGCTGCGGCGTTGTGACGGTGGCGATGTACGCGGTTTCCCGGATTGGCCGCAAGTACGATTTTCCGGTACTGGTGATTTCCTTCATGCTGAGCCTGGTTTTTTTCCCGACCATGTGGGTTATTAATGGAGGTTTTCTGGGCAGTATCCCGTTTTATTTTATCTTCAACGCCGGCTTGTTGGCGGTATTGCTCCATGGCAGGCTGCGGATTGTAATGCTGGCAACTTTTTTTCTGGTGACCGCCGGGCTGATTCTTGCAGAGTACCACATGCCCCACCTGATCATCGGCTACGAATCCCCAACCGCAATGTACATCGACCTCTCTTTTGGGCTCGGAGTGGCCCTTGTATCTACTGCACTTCTTTTATCGGTGTTCATCGATAGTTATCTCAGCGAACGGCAACGGGCGGACGCGCTGGTCGATGAGCTTCGGGCCAAGAATGAAGAGATTGCCCAAAAGAATCGTCATCTGATCACGGAAAAGGACACCCTCCAGGCCATCGCCACCACAGACCCTCTCACCGGTTTGCATAATCGTCATTATATTACGGATGTTCTCAATGATTCCGTCCGTTCCGCAATTGCCGGAGACCGCATGGTGACGATAGCGATGGTTGATGTGGACCGCTTTAAAAGCCTGAACGACACCCACGGGCACCTCGCCGGGGACAGCGCTCTGTATCGTATTGCCCAAATGATCCAGGAAAACCTTCGACAGAAAGATCTGGTCGGACGTTACGGGGGTGATGAGTTTCTCATAATTTTGCCTGATACCAAGTTGCGTGAGGGCTGGGAGATTCTGGAGCGTGTGCGCAAGAAGATAGAGACAGCCCTGTGGCCGGAAGGCACCCCCCTAACCATCAGCGCCGGAGTCACGGAGATCAGTCTGGTTACCGACAGCGATCCGCTGGAGGTGGCGGACTCACTTCTTTATGAAGCCAAGCGCGCAAATCGCAACTGTATTGTCCGCGCGTGAAGGAAGAGCAGAAATACCTCTTCTGTGCAATGATTGAATACCAAGCAATGGGAACAGGAAGGCGGTGATCCGGAGGGTGGACTTTGAGTGAATCAAGACTACCGAAGGCCCACCGTCTGCCTTTTTGGTGAAAGACAATCCTGCTCTGGTCACGGCGCACAAAGTCTGTGCGCCTTTACCGTCGGCGACGGGATTGGCTACACGCCGATTGATCGTCGGGAGGCAAAGATGTTCTTCAACCTGGTAAAGTAATCCCGGACTGCGTCCATAACGTAGGGAGAAACGGCAACCATCCCCATATCATCCCTCATCATTCGCCGAACCGTCGTAGAGGACTTCGCCCGTCTGTTTAGAGATCAGGAGCAAGCGAGAACTTCTGAGTATGAGCCCGTCACTCCCGTCGTTCCACGGCGCACTGATAAACCAGCACGGCTCTTCAGGTTGACGGTAAATGTGGACATTCGCAGGGAGCCGCCGGTAGATACAAAATAGATCCGGTTCCGAGGCGCATCTCTGCCGCGCAATGGCAAGAGCAGCAGTCCTGCCGATTGGTGGAAAGAGCCTCAACCGGATCTGTTGGAACAGTCTTTTCATTCTTCCTCCTTTCTTTCACGTCTCAACTACAGTAGTTCGGTTATATCCCCTGATTCATAAATCACATAGTGCGGGCCTCAACACTCGCAACATGGCCGGGATTATATCACGACTCCGGCAAATCCGGACCGCCCTCAGAATGATATTACTGTCAAAAAGTAACTATGTATGCCAAAAAAATGGCGAGAGGCCGCAAGGGGGATAAACGACCTCTCGCCCCGATTGTTTCAATGCCAATTCTTCTTCACCGGAGGCCCCGAGACTCCCGGGGGCCCCGGCCGGAATCAGAACTCCAGAAGCTGACCCGTCTCGAAGGCTTCCTTGCACCGATAGGCGATCTCGGTACATTTGGTTCCGTCGTAGACCGATACCGAGGGTTTCCGGTCTTCCCGGATGCAGTCCACAAACTCCTGGATTTCCCGGACGTAACTGGATTCAAAGCGGTCCAGAAAGTTGTCGGAGCACTCCCGGCGCACGCCGTGAGAATCAAGAACCTCCACCATGTTTTTCTGGGGTACCGAAGCGATCCGCAGAATTCCCGTGGTGCCGATGATCTCGGTTTCCACGTTATACCCGTGGGGCGCTGTCCGTCCCGCGAAGAGAAAGACCATGGCGTCGTTCTGGAACTTCATGAGGCACGATACGTTGTCACCGTCGTTGTACTGACCGAACTCGGGGTGAGCATAGCAGCCTCCAATGGCGTAGACGTTTTGGGGCTCGCTTCCCACAAACCACCGGGCCAGATCGATATCGTGAACGGCCATATCCAGGAACTGGCCTCCGCTGTGGCCGGCGTACTTGATCGCCCCCTCGATGGAACTTTCCGGGTCCTGGCTGTAGGAGCGGAAGAGCACGGGCTTGCCAATGTCCCCGCGCATCACCTTCTCGTGGGCATACATATAGGATTCGTCGAAACGCCGCATGAAGCCGATCATGAAGACCCGATCGGGGTGAGCCTCCACGGCCCGTTCTGCCGTTTTGCACTCTTCCACGGTGACCCCCAGGGGCTTCTCGGTGAAGACATGCTTGCCTGCTTTCAGGGCTGCCTCGATCTGGCCGGTGTGAAGCCCCGAGGGCGAGACGATCACCACCGCATCGATCTCGGCGTTCTGAACCATCTGGTCAAAGTCGGTATAGCGATAGGGCACGCCCAGCCGATCCGCTGTTTGGGCCAAGAGGGTTTCGTCCAGATCACACAGGGCGTGCAACGACGCCCCGGGAATCTTGCTTGCAACGTTCTCGGCGTGGCGCAACCCAAGGCGCCCCAGCCCTACCGATCCGATTCGAATGTTCTTCATGGTACTGCCTCTCTTCTGGTCCACTCTCTGATTCCTGCCATCGATTTCTGTCGATTTCCACCGATTTCTATCGACCGCCACCTGTTCTATGCGGGGCATCAATCCTTGCGGGCGTTTTTCCGCATATCAATGATAACCGCTGCAATGATGATTGCTCCCTCGGTGACCTGCTGCCAGTAGGCATCGATCCCCAGGAGGGTAAAACCGTTCCGCATCACCGCCAGAACCAGGGCACCCACAACGGCTCCCCAGATCGTTCCGATTCCACCGGAGTGACTTGTTCCACCGATGGTGGTGGCGGCGATTGCCGTGAGCTCGTACATCTGGGCGGCTCCGGGATGAACACTTCCCACGCGACCGGCGAAGACCACCGCGGCAAGGCCCGCCATGAGTCCGCTGTAGGCGTAGATCATGATCAGGTTCTTGTCCACATCCACACCGGACACCTCTGCGGCCGTGGCGTTCCCGCCGATGGCGTAGACGTTCTTTCCGAACTTGGTGTTATTCAGAAGAATCCAGCTCAGGGCGATCGCCCCGGCGTAAATCAGGATCGGGATCGGGACCACGCCAAACAGGCGACCGCCGATAACACTCATGGAATCGAGGTTGCTGATGGGACGTCCGTTGGTATAGATCAAGGCAAATCCGCGAGCAATCGTCATCATACCCAGGGTTGCGATAAAGGGCGGAATCTTGGTCTTGGCAATAAAAAACCCGCTCAGCGCACCACAGGAAAGCCCGATCAGCAGAGCCACCAGAATGGGGATCAGCAGGGGGAGCTCACCCAGGTTGGGATAGTATTTGTTGGTTGCCAGGGAAGACTGGGCCACGCTGGCCGCCACCACCCCCGCAAAGGCCAGGATCGATCCAACCGAGAGGTCGATTCCCTTGGAAATGATGACAAAGGTGAGCCCCAGGGCCATGATCCCGAAGATCGATGCCTGGGTGAGAATGTTAAAGATGTTTGTTCTTCCCAGGAAGTTGGGCTCAGCGATGGTGAGACCAACAATCATCAGAAACAAGACGACAACGATACCGTATTTTTTCAGCTTTTCCTTAACCCATTCCGTCTGCATACCGTGCGAACTCAGCATATCTGTATCCTCCAGTTGTGGTCCGAGAAATCGTGGTTGTGCCTGTTCAGGCAGTTTCCTTGTTCATTGTGTTTGTTGCATAGGCCATAAGCGTGTCCTGGGTGAGATCGGGGGTGTTCTCCACAATTCCCGTGGCGACACCTTTGCACATCACCAGAATACGGTCGCTCATTCCCATTACCTCGGGCAACTCCGACGAGACCATGATGATCGTCTTGCCCTGCCCTGCCAGTTCGCTGATAAGACGGTGTATCTCCGCCTTGGTTCCCACATCGATCCCCCGGGTGGGCTCGTCCAGAAAGAGAATATCCGGTTGAGTCATGAGCCAGCGCGCCACCAGGACCTTTTGCTGGTTCCCGCCGCTGAGGAACATGATCTTTTGGTCCAGGTTTGGGGTCTTTACCTGGATGCTCTTCCGGTATTCCTCCGACTTCCGGGCGATCTTCCGTGCGCTGAGCAATTTTACCTTGTTCATGAACTGGCCCATGCTGGCGATGGTCATGTTAAATCCCACCGAGAGCATGGGGAAAATCCCCGAGGTCCGCCGGTCTTCTGTCAGAAGCGCCATGTTTGCCCGTATGGCGTCCTTGGGCGATTTGATCTCTACTTCCTTGCCATCGATCAGGATGGTACCGGAGGATTTCTTGTAGATGCCAAAAATTGTCTGGATCAGTTCGGTTCGGCCCGCGCCAACAAGCCCGGCAATTCCCAGGATCTCTCCCTTTCGTGCCGTGAAGCTCACATCGCGGAAAAAACGGCTGTGACTGAGGTTGCAAACCTCCAGCTTGACCTCTCCGATGGGACAGGGCGTTTTGGGGAAGAGCTCGTCCACATCGCGGCCAACCATCATGTTGATCATCTTCTGGACCGACAGGTCTTTTGTGACCTCTGTCCCGATATAGGTACCATCACGATAGACTGTAACGCGATCGGTTATTTCATAGATTTCTTCAAGCTTGTGGGATATGTAGATGATACTCTTTCCCTTGTCGCGCAGGGCGCGGACAATCTTGAAAAGCTGCTGAATTTCCTTCCCTGTCAGTGCCGATGTAGGCTCGTCCATGATGATCAGTTTTGCATCGTAGGACACCGCCTTGGCGATCTCGATCATCTGCATTTTGGCAACCGACAGGTTCTCCATCAGGGTGCGGGGATCTTCCTGAAGGTCGATCTCGGCAAGAACCTGCTTTGTTTTCTGGTACATGGCCTTGTGGTCCACCAGGCCGATTTTGTTCAGCGGTTCCCGGCCGAGCCAGATATTTTCCATGATTGACCGGTGCACCACAGGGCTTAACTCCTGGTGAATCATGGAAATACCCCGGTCCAGAGCCTTTTTGGGGGTGAACTCTGTGATCTCTTCGCCTTTAAATACGATACTTCCTGAAGTTGGAGCCTGTATTCCCGCGATACACTTTACCAGAGTGGATTTCCCCGCGCCGTTCTCGCCCATCAGGGCGTGAATCTCTCCGGGAGCTACCTCCAGGGAGACGTTGTTAAGCGCCAAAACACCGGGGAACTTCTTCACCACCCCTGACACTTCAAGAAGATTATTCTCTGCCGACATCAGTACTCCCTTTCACACGCAATGAGGGAGGGGGACAGCCCCCTCCCCCTGTCGTCTGGTTAGTCTATGAACTGATCCAGGTTGTCCTGGTTGATCAGCACGAAGGGCACCCAGGTGACCTGCTCCACTGACTCGCCTTTCAGGATCTGGTGAGCAAGACGTGCGCTTCCGCCGCCCTGGCCAACCGAGTCCTGCAGAACCGTGGCAGCCAGGATTCCCTGCCGCACCGCTTCCAGCGCATCGGGGATCGCATCGACACCCATGACGGGGACGTCGGTCCGGCCGGCGCTGCGAAGTGCCTCGGCTGCACCCAGGGCCATTTCGTCGTTGTTGGCCAGAATACCGTTGAGGCGGTTGCCGTAGGCGGTGATCCAGTTTTCCGTGAGGGACATTCCCTGATCGCGCTGCCACAGGCCGGTTTCCTTTGCAAGAACCCGAATGTTGGGGAACTCCTCGGCGATAACTTCCTCGTTTCCTTCGGTGCGGAGAATAGCGCCTTCGTTATCCAGCCGTCCCATGAGGATTGCCACGCCGCCTTCGCCGCCCAGCAGTTTTCCCATCTCTTCCATCTGCATGCGACCTGCCACGATCTCCTGGGAACCCACGTAGTAGACGTTCTCCGGAGGAGTTGTCTCGCCAAAGGGGTTGCGGTTTACAAAGATCAGGGGAACATTTGCCTCACTGGCTGCGCGAATAATGGGAGACATGGCGCTGGTGTCCACGGGAACCACGATCAGGGCATCTACTCCCTGGGTGATAAAGGTGTTCACCAGGTCCTGCTGCCGGATCACGTCTTCCTGGGCATCCTGGAAGGTGATCGATACGTCATCAACCTCGACAAAGTAATCCCGGGCCGCGTCCATAACATAGGTCTGAAAGGTGTCGTTGAAGTTGTTGCACACGTAACCAACCATGTATCCGTCCCGCGCCGTCTCTCGTCCGCCTGCGGCGAATACCAATCCTGTTGTTGCCAGCAATACTGCCAGCACTAAAGCAATCCGTCTCATTCTGTACCTCCATCGTTTTTTCTCCGGTTCCATGAACCGGCTCAAACCAAACTGAACCGGCACGCTCGGCGTACCGTTCTGCGATCGTTTCTGTTTAACCTATAATCACATTGTCTGATCATATCATAAGCTGACTTTTGATTGAGCGCAAGAAAAAAAACGGTCCGGAGCCTACTTTTTACAATAGAACTCCGAACCGTTTTTTTCAAATTCTTCTGTTGGTGTATGTCAGATGGTGCACGTCAGGGACATCAGCCCCTGAATGTCTCAGACCATGCGGTCCAGCACGTCCTGCACCGTTCCGCGGAACACGCCGGGAGCTTCCATTTTGATGCTCACCAGGGCTGCTGCGTAGGCCAGGGCTTCTTTTCGGGGGTGCGTGAGCTGACGGGCCAGATAGGCAGCAAAGCAGGTGTCGCCACGGCCGGTCCGTCCCGAAAGGTTCCGGGGGTTCAGGGGAGAACGAAACCGCTCCCCGTCCCGGGCTGCGATAAGAACCTCCGTGTTGTGGGTGATCATCACTTCCCGGGCTCCCATTTCCAGGAGCTTGTCGGCGGCGGCATCACGGTCGCTGGTGCCGGTGAGCAACTCCGCCTCGGCGGCGTCGGTTTTCAGAAACTGCACGTGGGGGAGGTATTCCTTTTTGGCTTCCCAGTCCCGAAATATCATGTCCCCCTCCCGGGAGAAGCGAACCACTCCCTGGGCGTCGATCGCCACGGGGGCTCGTCCTGCCAGATCCTTGATCAGCGTCTCGGGGATCTCTCCCACAAAGAGTCCTGCCAGGTGGTAGATCTTTACTGTGTCCTCGGGGATTTCGTCCAGCGTAAAGGGGGTGGCCGAGGAGAGGAGCGTTACCGTTCGCCGCTCGTGGTCCGATGTCTCGTAGAGATTATGGATCGAGGTGGTCTCGGGGCTCTCGCGGACCGTCACCGTGGCTCCGCACTCGTGGAGGATCGAGAGTTTTTCCTGATCTTCCCGGGAGGCCTTGGTCACCACGTGAACCGACGCTCCCGTGCGGGTTGCCGAAGCGGAAGAATAGATCACCGGGCCGCCAAAGACGTGCTGGACTCCTTCGGGATCTTCGATGATATCCTTGGAAACGTGACCAATCATCATAATGTCGTGCATGGTATCCTCTTAAAAAAGGACGGGACCTCTGTCCCGCCCTGTGGTTAGTTTATTTTCCCCCGGCCGGGGACTTCTTCAGTCCCGGCCCGGGCGTTGCGAAATCTCCGGCCCGGGAGCCTCAAGCCCCCGGAAACCTCAAGACCAGAGAAGGGAGAGTCCCGATTCGGGATCGAAGAACTGCACACTGGCCATGTCGAACTTCATCCCCACATGGTCTCCCAGATGAACCGATTCACCCGGAGCCGAGAGGAACTGGATCCGCTGGCCGTCTACGTCGCAGACCACCAGGTTTTCCCGCCCCATGGACTCTACAAAGGTTACCGCCGAATAGGCGTCGGCCGTGGCCTGGGGTTCCAGGAAGACGCTTTCGGGCCGAATACCAAGCTTCACGGCGCGTTTCTCGCCCGAGAGTTTGGGCACCCGCTCTTTGGGAACCTCCAGCTCAACCTTTCCGCCGGCAAGAATAGCGGTTGGTTTTCCGCCTTTCATGACAAACTCCGCGTCCAGGATGTTCATCGAGGGACTTCCGATAAACTGAGCGATAAAGATCGTCCGGGGACGCTCGTGGAGTTCTCCCGGGGGAACGTAGGCCAGGAGGTTTCCGTCCTGCATGACCGCAACCTTGTCGGCCATGGACATGGCTTCTACCTGGTCATGGGTAACGTAGACGCTGGTAATTCCCAGTTCGACCTGAAGGCGCTTGATCTCTTCCCGCATGGACATCCGCAACCGGGCGTCCAGGTTGGAGAGGGGCTCATCGAAGAGGAGCAGTTTGGGCCGTTTGATCAGGGCCCGGGCCAGGGCCACGCGCTGCTGCTGACCTCCCGAGAGCTGGGCCGGCGAGCGGTCCAGAAGGTGTCCGATTCCGAGCATGTCGGCCACGCGCTTTGCTTCGCGCTGCATCTCGTCCTTGGGACGCTTTTTCAGAACCAGCGAGAAGACGATGTTCTCGTAGGCGCTCATATGGGGATAGAGGGCGTAGCTCTGGAAGACCATCCCGATATCCCGCTCTTTGGGCTGGAGCTCGTTCACCCGCACGCCGTCAAAGAGGATGTCTCCCGACGTGGGTTTATAGACTCCGGCTATGTTCAACAGGGTTGTTGTCTTTCCACAGCCCGAGGGGCCGAGAAAGGCCGCAAGTTCTCCGTGGCCAACTTCCAGCGAGACATCCCGCACGGCAACGGCGTCACGGAACGTTTTGTTCAGGTTCACCAATTCCATTTTCATTGTTGTATCCCCTAATTCCTTTTCTTTCGTGTTAGATGCAGATGATCAACCCTTCAGGGGATCAGCCGCCACCCTTCATGCCGCCGCCAAAAATTGTGAGGAGGTATTTCTGGGTAAAGATGTAAAACATGAGAATCGGCAAGAGCTGAAACAGCGCTACGGCCGAGACCAAGCCATAATCGATCGCCCTGTCCCCGCTGGTGAGCAGGTTCAGGTAGGTGGACATGACCGAGGTTCTGTCATCCAGCATGAAGGTGTAGGGAATGATAAAGGCACTCCACCCGTGCATGAAGGAGAAAATTCCCAGGGCAGCGATACCCGGACGAATCTGGGGAATCAGAATCTGCCACCACGTGCGAAACCGGGAACAACCGTCGATCAGGGCAGCCCGTTCCAGATCCCACGAGACGTTGTCAAAGAATCCCTTCATGAGCCAGATTCCCAGGGGCAGCAAAAAGGAGATGCTCACCAGGATAACACCACCCAGGGTGTTGTATCCGAACCCTCCGATGATGGGTATTCCCCGGCCGATCACCGGTATGCCCGCGATAAAGCGCAAGACAAAGAAGATCGCGATCAGCAGGGTCACGCTGGGAAAAGCGTGGAGAACCAGCGACAGGGACAGATAGGCCTTGCGCCCGCGAAAGGTCATTCGCGCCAGGGGATAGGCGGCGGCACAGGAGATCAGCAGAATGCCGACCGTCAAGCCCGTTGCCAGGATCAGGGTATTTCCCGCAAGACGCCACAACAGGGGATCTCTGACGATAGTCATCCAGTTCCGCATGGTAAAGCCGCCGATGGGACGCATACCGTACATATTCACGCTGAACGTACGGACAAAGACCCACAGGTAGCCCAGAAGAATCGGCGCCGATATGACCAGAATAAGAGCGATCGGCACAGATTTGAAAAATAGTATCTTCGGCCTCATTTGTTATACCTCGTTTCTAGAGCACATCGATCTTCGGTTCCTGCACCAGGTCATCGAACCGGAAGTACCGCATGTATACCAGCGAAAACACGAGCCCCACCACAACCAGCATGGTCGTAATAGCTGCTCCCATGGCGTACTGAAAGTTTCCGTAGTAGCTGTTCAGGGCCAGGTTGAAGGACCAGAGCGCCCAGACCTCGGTGTTGAAGTTTCCACCCGTAAGAACAAGGATGTGTTCGTAGGAGGTCAGCAACGAGAGCGTCTGGTAGGTGGTCACAAAGAGCATGGGCCATTTCAACTGCGGCAGAATGATGTAGCGAATCCGCTGGAGGATCGATGCGCCGTCCACCAGAGATGAGACCATTATGTCTTTTCGTATCGATTCTATTGCCGAGGTGAAGATGATCATGCCGAAAGACGCACCGACAAAGCCGTTCATGAGAACAATGAACAGAAAGGGGTGCTGGGGTATTAAGTTAGTTGTTGAGCCGCCCAGGGGGGCCAGGATCATGGATGTGATAATCCCGTGAGGGGGAGCGGCAGCCATGATCTGCCACATGAAAGCGTAGACTACCACCGGGGTAATCCGGGGCAGCAACCAGACAGCGCGAAAGAAAGCACCGGCTTTTTTCGGGATGTGGGTTGTGATGAGCGAAATGACCAGGGCCATTCCAACGTTAAAGAATACCAGCGTAAACAGTACGTAGCGCAGTGTTAGCCAAAATTTTCTGATGGTATCGGGATATCCCAGTATCCGCCGGTAGTTTTCCAGTCCGACCCAACTCCACCGATCAAGTCCCGTGATGGTACTCATATTGGTGAGAGAGATCAGCACTGTCAGCACAACCGGCAGGAAGTAGAATATCAGCATAATCAACGCCGAGGGCAACAGAAACCAGAACCAGGCACGGTTCGGCTTTCTTTGGCTCCTGGCAGGGAAAATTTTTGACAACAACCCGCTCAGCGATTTGGAGGCTTCCATGTTTGTTCCTTTGGAAAAAGATGTCAGCACCCTGTCCGCCCCCGGACCGGGGACGGACAGAATGCGTCAAAATTAAGATGCGCCGCTTCTTACCGTAGCTTATCGGACGACAACAGCGTCTCCCAGCTCATGCTGCAACCGCTGAACTGCTTCATCCACACCCTGCTCGGGAGTGACCTCACCGGCCTGAACCGATACCATGGTGCGGTACACTACGTCGAACCACTGGCCGTAGGAGGGGTGGTTCGGGGCAAAGTAGTTGTAGTCGGCCATGTAACTCACGTCGGAGAGGAACTCCGCTGCAAGGTAATCGGGATCATCCAGCTGAGAGTTCAGAATAGCCGTATGAGCACTGATGACAGCGTGGCGTGTGTTCAGATCAGTGTCGGTCATGTGAGCGATAGCACGGATAACCAGATCCTGGTTGCTCCGGCGCGTTGCCCGCTCGCTGCATGCCATGTAGATCACGGGATGCGACAGCGTTACGCCGGGCTCTCCGGGGATACCCGAGGGTTGCAGGGCGTAGCCGAACTTCTCGAAGAGCTCTGCCTCACCGCCGGCAGCGTTGTTTACAGCCCAGCCAGCCCAGGACCAGACACCAGCGTTAAAGAACAGCACATCGTGGTTTACCACAGTGTCGTGCCAGACGTCCCAACTGGTACCGATGAAGTTCTCGGGAGTAATTCCCGTGGTCACGACACGGCGGTGGAAGTCAAAGAACTTCCGCAGGGGCTCGCGGCTGATCACCAGACGGTCGCTCTCAGCATCGTAGATCTCGCCACCGTAGGCAACGTAGAACTGGGTGAAGTCACCACCAGCGGAGGGTCGGTGCCAGTAGCCGTAGCCAGGCTTCACCACTCCCTGATCGATTCCGTCCTGGGCAGTCTTGATCAGATCGTCCAGAGTGAACTCACCCGACCGGATCTGCTGGGGCAGAGCATCGATCTCGGCATCGCTCCAGCCCATTTCCTTCAGCAAGACCTTGTTGAAGTACATGGGGCGGGCTTCTGTGTCCTGAGGGACACCCCAGATCTTGCCGTTCCACGTAACAGAATCCCAGAAGGGCTCGATCACGTCGGCAAACTGGGGATACATGGCCTGGACCTCGGCAACAGAGTTGGCGACAGGCACGATGTATCCGGACTGCGCCCAGAGCGCCACGTCGGTGTGACCCGAAACAACGATGTCCGGAGCCTCTCCTGCCTCAGCAGAAAGAGCAAAGCGCCGCTTGAACTCGGTCCAGCCAGCGGGATCGCTCACAGCATCGGCAACCAGGGTGATTTCCCGACCTTCCTGGCGCATCTCTGCCTGCATTCTCTCCAGTGCAGTGATCAGGTTCAGCGCACGATACCGGTCCGGCCCATCGGGAGGAGCGTTCCCCGCCCACAAGGAGATGGTCACCCTCTCGGGCCCTGCCTCTTTTTCCCCTGAACCTCCGGCAAAAGCCATCGGAACTACCAGCGCAACCAGCAATGCACCAATGAGTGCGTTCATTAAACAACGTTTCATAATTACCTCCTATAAACGTATCATCACATTGTCAG
Organism: Alkalispirochaeta americana; assembly: GCF_900156105.1. Taxonomy (NCBI): domain Bacteria; kingdom Pseudomonadati; phylum Spirochaetota; class Spirochaetia; order Spirochaetales; family Spirochaetaceae; genus Alkalispirochaeta; species Alkalispirochaeta americana. Next base: position 201 of record NZ_FTMS01000028.1, on the reverse strand, counting down.
ATGTTCATGATAGAACGACATTTGGTATAAGGCAAGGAAATATTTCCCCGATTTCCTCACAGGTTTCTCACAGGATTCCTCATACCAATGCCATCCTGACGTCATCCCTAACCGGCAAGAGCGAGCAACACTCCCGCGGCCACGGCGGATCCGATCACACCGGCCACGTTGGGGCCCATGGCGTTCATGAGAAGGAAGTTC
>NZ_FTMS01000027.1 GCF_900156105.1 Alkalispirochaeta americana | reverse complement strand
GTTGTTGTTGAGCCATTGTGAGCATCCTTGATGGTGCCTCCCTTGCTGGTTGGTGGTTCTTCCACCAAGGGTAGGCGACCCATCCGAGGTCTTACAATGGCTCTTGCAATCCCGGGGAAATCCGCGATGCAAGAGCGGGGAATTCCTCGTTGCATTTCTGAGGATTCAATTGTTGCACGGAACATGCCGCTTCCACTAATCTAGGATTAGCGCTGGGGTCCAAGCTTTGTTACCATTTAAATCAGTAATAATTGCGCGTATATAACGCTCGCCTCCAGAAAGTTTATATTGATGCTGCGTTACGCCATCAGATTCCTTCAAGTCTTTCCAGTCTCCATCATTCGCGCTTACAGCATCTCCAGGCATCCCATTTGCCTGAAAGCATATTGTCCTGACCGGCGAACATTCTATGCAGGCAATATCATCAGAAACATAAAACTCATGTATTGAAGGCCCTTGACTGGCATAAAAGCTCCCGCGCTGCATGGCAGAAATAATTGATGCCCGTGAAAGTTCAACTGATTTCACCATGATCCATCCACCACCAAAATCCATTTGTTTCTGATGACTGTCATCAGTTCCTATCGGATATACCATTCTATTACTCTCAAGCAGCTGGTCATAATGCCACTCACCATACCCAGTACCTGCTTCAACTTCACAGTTATGATTATATACTTCAATGGCATGGATGCCCTTTACCTTTTTTATAGACTCACAGGTTGCCCGTGACCATGCTGGATGAGCGTATATAATAAAAGCATTCTTCTGAATCAGAAGATCAACAATATCCTGTACGCGCGTATGCTCGGGGTAATCAATTCGCTCTCTATGCTTGAAAGAAACATCCTCTGATGTCCCGATCCCTACAATATGATGGCAGACTATGTCCTCTTCATCAGCCAATACATCAAGCTCAATTCCCGGCAGAGAAACAAAATCACCGGAACAGTACTCATTGTACTGCCCGAATACCCGATGATCAGTTATTGACAGGAAATCATACCCCAGTTCCTTGTATAGACCAAAAAGTTTTTGAGGATTAAGGGTTCCATCTGAGACACTGGTATGCGAATGAGTATTCCCTTTATACCATTGACCTTCATCCACAAATGCGTTTGTTCTTTTCATTAAATTACTCCTCCTATAAAATGCACACCGTGAACCAACTGGACACGGCCCCCCTTTTGCCCCCTATATCGGCAAATAACATTGACCACTCTGGGCACAACGCACCCGTTGTTGATACGGGGCTGTGGCATTAGCCAGGAACCACTTCCTCCTTTCCCTCTCTGGATTGAGAAACTCTGCAAGCGTCGCCTCGTCGTATCAGTCGGTCTTCTTCACCGACTCGTTCACCACTTTGAACTTCGCCGTGTTCACTACCGTGTGTTTTGTGCAACCTCGATTCCCCCAAACGGACTCCCACGCCATTATCGAAAACCGCAATGGATTGGGAAAATTGGGAAAAGCCCTCCCACTATCAAGCAAGACATCGGTCGGATAATGGGACAGGCAAAATAGAAGGAGGAACTTGCCACTCTGCGGGGTTGTCAGGGTCGCAGCATCACAGACTTCATCGGCTTAGCGCGCTAGCCAGCCACCATCAACTGCAATGGTGTAGCCGTTAATATAGTCGGCTGCTTTCGACGAAAGGAAAACGGCTGCCCCCCCAAGATCCTGCGGAGAGCCCCACCGGCCGGCGGGTATGCGGTCAAGTATCTCCTTGCTGCGCTGCTCATCAGCCCGGAGTGCGACGGTGTTGTCCGTTGCCATGTAGCCGGGAGCGATTGCATTTACATTGATATTAAACTTTGCCCACTCATTAGCCATGAGCATGGTAATTCCCTTAATCCCGCTTTTGCTGGCGGTATAAGAAGGGGCACGAATTCCACCTTGGAAAGAGAGCATCGAAGCAATGTTCACAATTTTACCGCCAGCGCCTTGGGCGATAAACTCTTTCGCCACTGCCTGACAGAGGAAGAAAACGGTCTTGATGTTAATGTTCATGACATCATCCCATTCCTGCTCGGTGAAATCGACACTGTCATTCCGCTTGATAATTCCGGCATTGTTCACCAGAATATCCATGGTACCGAAGGCTTTCTTTGAAGTCTCGATGATTGCAGGGATTCCCTCGATAGAGCGTAGGTCTGCTTGGATGTGTTCATAACCGCGCCCGAGTTTCTTCACCGTTGCAGCTGTTTCATCTGATTCACCGCTACAATCAATACAAACAATATCAGCTCCAGCTTCTGCCAGTGCAAGGGCCATACCCTGGCCAAGTCCGCGGCCTGCTCCGGTTACGATTGCTACCTTTCCGTCAAGACGGAATGTGTCTATTATATTACGCATTAAATTACTCCTGTGGATCCTGCTCACCGCCAGTCACTCACCATTCCTGAGGTGTGTATTAGGCGACATCTGGCCCGCGACCCAAAATATCAACGCAGGTCACTCGGTTTTATGAAATCCATATCATCAAAGTTCTGATTCTCTCCAGCCATAGCCCAGATAAAAGTATAGCGTCCTGTTCCTACTCCTGAATGAATAGACCACGAAGGAGAAATGACCGCTTCCTCATTAGCCACTACTAGGTGCCGTGTTTCAGTCGTTTCACCGTGAAAATGAAAGACCCGCGTGTCGGCGCCCATATCGAAATACAGGTAGGTCTCCATTCGACGCTCATGGGTGTGGCATGGCATGGTATTCCATACACTGCCATTGTCGAGCATGGTCATGCCCATGAGGAGCTGACAGCTTTCACACACAGCGGGGTGTACATACTGGTATATTGTCCGGACGTTCACCTGCTCGGGATCCCCAAGTTTTCGTGGGTTCGCATTTGCCTGTGGAATATGTACGGTCGGATAGCTGTGATGTGCCGGAGTGCTTACTACGTAGAACTTTGCCGGCTTTTTTGCATCGGTTGATACAAACCCGACATTCTTTGCCCCCATGCCAATATAGATTCCGTCACCTTTCTGCATGACATAACTACTGCCGTCTACGCTGATGCTACCCTTGCCATCAGTACAGATTACTCCAAGTTCACGCCGTTCGAGGAAATCGCTGGTACCGAAATCCTTGCCACCCTGTAGCTCAAGTTGTTTTGTGGCAGGCATTACTCCGCCAAACACCATACGATCCGCGTGGGTATAGGTCAGAGAAATCTTATCTTCTTCAAAAAGATCTTGAACGAGAAAATGCTCACGCAACTCTGTTGTATTATACCGCTTCACATCTTTCGGGTGGTTTGCTTGTCGAATATCAAGTTTCATCATAACTCCTTCTATTGTTTGATCTGTTTATCGCTGGTCACGATTGAAATCGCCTCCGCCCATAAGTTTTTTACTTCAGTAAGGCCGGTAAGATTAAAAACAACGGGCAATGAGTTCTTCAAGGCTGAAGCTGCAACGGCAACTCCGAGCGCTTCCTTACTATCCATATTATTCAGAACACCATGGATTAAACCTACGTTGAAACCGCCTCCATCACCGACACGGTCAATAATGCCATCAATATGATATTTCCGGGACGCATGGAATCCATTCAGGGCATCCAGATCAACTGACCATCCATTTCTGTCAGCAGAAATGCCCTCCCGCATGGTCATTACAAGTCCACTGATATCTGCATATCTCTCATTGACCTGTTCGGCCAGGCGCTCATAACTATCTATACTCAAATGATCTGCACTAAAACCCACTCCTTCAGCCTCAATACCAAGACATTTCTGCACATCTTCCTCATTTGCGATTACACAATCTACACGAAACATGTTTACTCATTACTTCCGGTGCGCTCGCGCCGTATTTACAGAAATTTTCCCGGTAATTCAGGTCGATAGTGATGCTCAAACTGCACCCCTGGCTGTTTTTATGAAACCCTTGGACATCTTCAAATATGGCGACCCAGTTAAGATCCTCTTTTTCTGCTGCAGAGATACTACTGATTTCACGATCATTTACCACATTACTGGCCCGCTGATTAGCACCCGCTTCCAAGTTGTACGCGCCAAGTCTGGCGCCACCGCGCTGAATTCTGCCCACGTCTACACCATATCTCTGAACCTCACAAACTGCTACTTCACCAATTAGGTGTAGCCGGCCCCATGGTACAAAACGACTCTGCATGCCGAGTAAGCTCAGTGAAACTGCCAAGTTTGATCCACCACCTTCCAAAAGCAACCTCAAGACTCGAAATCTGAAAAACAACTCGTTTCTAGGAGATTTCAGCCATAACACATTTCACCAAATGAAACTATTTCTTCACGTATCACCTCGCTAAGTTGGCAGTATATCAGCTCCAGCAAGAAAGTCAAGTTTTTTAGAATGCTGTTTCATTTTTGCGCTTTCGTTGAGTTTTTTCATTGCGCAAAGCGCCTGCTTCAGGTTCAATCTCCATCCATCCCTTGATTGCAGCACTGCCGATACAGAAATAAAATCGCTCTCTTTCCCAGCTTTTAGTTCTCCCCTCAACACAGGAATCCCGACTCTCGGCCACACAATATTCATTGCTGGCAAAGGCCCTGTCAAACAGAAATCTGACCATCCATGAAAACTGTACAAAGCACTTTCTATATCTATTTTTTCAGTGCCTTCTCTACTCTGCAATCGTCTGGATGATGATCTTATTACTGCGCCCTGGAGATATCTGCTTTTCATTGTCTCCTGAATATCGTTTTTGTCTCCGGAATGCGGGTAAGAGAATCCACCTTCAGCGACATACAGTCTGCGTTTGGTATGTATCGTATGAATTCGTACATGCCAGTCACCCAGTGGGATAACTTCTGTTCTAATTTCAACATCTTCCCAGGGCCTCCACATCGATACAAGAGACTTCCCATCAAACCATGAATCTTCAACATGACGGCGCACGCGCCAATTACTGCCATCTTCAGATAAGACCAACGAACAGTCACACCCTGTTAATTCAAGATCAAATGAATCACTTGAAATACAAAACCCGGATAGACTGCTATAGGAAAATTTCCCGTATTTTGCTGCCTGCTGGCGAAGCTCATATTCACCATACTGTCCTGGGTTATATAGAATTCTGCCGCCATCAGAAACCGGTGAGATAACCATTTGTGATTTCTTCAGATATCCTGGTTTGTCTATCTGTGCCAATGAAGATTCCTTCACCTGCCAGAAATTATGGGATTCAGGAACAGCACAAAGCAGATATGTCTTTAGCGCCCAATACGGAGAACCTGGAGCATTATATTGCTCCGTCATTGCCGTATTAGGATATGTATAGCCTAATGAAAGCAAACCAGCTGTATCCAACATGCGGCCATCAAACCACCAGCGCAGGTTCCTAAAAATTATCCCCTTCATTTGGCCCCAGGGAATACACTCAAGATTGGCATATACACATGCAGAAAAAAAAGAAACACTAGCGAAGCGGTACACCAGACTTCGGCCATACGGTATACTAGATCCATCATCTGCAAAAAAAAGGATAAAATCGGTAGCGAAACGTCGGGCGCGCGCTCTGTATCTGGCTGATCGCTCTGGCATTACATCTGCCGCATGAACGGCAAAAAGCAACCCATAATAATGAAATGCGAATGCGTTATAATAGTCATATGTCTGCCCATCTTTATACCAACCATCACCAACATAGAGACTGTCAATAAAGTCCAGAGACCTGTTCAAGTGCTCCATCAGAATAGATGTATCAATTGGCGCTCCAATGCAGAGCAGCGCCAGGTTAATCAAAACCCGAAAAAACTCCCAGTTATTCGCGGAAATTGTCACTGAATTTATGCGATACATCCATGCAGTCAGTCGTTTTTTCTCAACACCAGACAGAGGTTTCCAGAAGGTCTGTGGGGCAAGCAGCAAACTGTACGCCACCGCTGCTGTCTCAACCCATCGCTGGTCAAAATCTCCCGGGCACCCCCAAAATTCCGGGGCATCCGGGTCTGTACCATTTATGATTCCAGAAAGCATACGAGGCAGCCAGACATCCACCAACTGATTCCGATCACCATCATGCTCACAGGAATCGTGTGCAACCAAGGGAGCAATACCCCAGAGTAATCGACTCCATGTCTCAAAAGCCGCAATACGATCACTATAATGAGCGGCTCCATTACCCGGAAGAAAACCTGGAAGTTCGTTTTTTTGATACCTCGATATCGGTTCAAGCAACACCCCCAGGGAGTGCACGAAATCTTCTTTGTTATGTAACTGAATTTCTTTTGCATGTATTCCAGTCATAGTCATGAATACCAGTACGATGGACGTTTCCTGGCAGCATTCATCAATGCTTCCAGATAAAAATAATCACCCCAAAGCGTTGACTCATCTACACCGTTGTTGTGCGGCTTGCTGTACACACTATGTAGCAATAATCCCTGCCCGGGGCGGGCATCACAGTTCTGATATGCATCCAGAGCTCGCAGGCTATGGATCGCAATGTCATAATAACGTCGTTTTGTTGCCTTATCTTCCTCGGTCATCAAGTCTGATAACTCGAGCATTCCTGCAGCTGCGATTGCAGCTGCAGAGCTGTCACGTTCTTCACCCCCGGACTGGAACACCATATCCCAGTATGGAATCATGTCTTCCGGCAGGTGACTGATATAGTATTCACTAAGATCTACAGAGGCATCCAGAAATACCGTATCCTGCATCAATCTCATAGCCAATGCAAAACCATATATGCCCCAAACCTGTCCTCTGGTCCAACAGGAATCATCTGATGCACCTTGCGCGGTCACACCTTTTATAGGATCTCCGGATGCCGCATCAAACACATAACAGTGAAAGGTTGTAGAATCATCTCTTACAAGATATTTAACCGAGGCTTTCAAATGACGTTCTGCGGCCTCACGATAATGAGACTTCCCACTTTCACAGCTAGCCCAGAACAGCAACGGAACATTCAAGGTACAATCAATGATCATCTTACCACTCTGATCCGGATCACTTAGATCTCCCCAGGCCTGGAAAATCCCGGCTTTTTCATGAAACCGGTTCATTAGCTGATCAGCTGCCTGAAGCGCAGTATCCCGGGCATCCCGGTTGCCAGTCAGCTTCCAGGCAGCAACACACGAGGGAATATATAAAAATCCCATATCGTGATGATCTATAGCGATTCGTTCATCCAGTCTCCGCTGGTACCCTGGCAACTGTTTTTCAGCGGCCTTACGGAACCGATCATCCCCTGTCCATTCATAGGCTAGCCATAGCTGCCCAGACCAAAACCCACCAGTCCAGCAGTCATTTCCGACTACCGGATACACATTGTTGACACTAGCTGCTGCTGGATAGCAGTCTTCATAAAAGACAGCCATATTCTGCTCTATCTGTCTGATGCAGTGTCCTATGGACCTGTACACATCTATCTCATCCATGTTACTCTATCTCCCTGTCACCACTGCATCATTATGGATTCACCACGCTCAGCACCAGAAGGAAGAGGAACCGAAATTCTGCTTGTTTCCTGTCCCCATGCAATATCCAGTGTAACCACAGAGCGATTCTGTTCAGGATCACTTACGCTCAGCTGCCGTGTAGTACCACAAATCAACACCAACACAGGTGCATCTGACCTGACGGATATATCATTATAAACTAGCTGTTCACCTGCAGTGAAAAAACTGAGTGCGTCACTGCTTTCCAGAGGATCATATACACCATGAACATCATCAGTATCCCATATCTGCCGAACCAGAAAGCTGATGGTATACTCATGATATGCCTGTGTATTCCTGATGCGGACACTGCCGGATGTGAAATCAACATCCCAGTCTGACATGTCCACTATGGTATTAGTGGTTCTGTCACGGACTTCCCACCAGATTGATGCGGGACTGTCTTCGTCCAGCTGATACTTTTCACGGCTATATCCACTCAGCAGGACTATTTCCACCACAGAATCCAGTGCATTTACCGGAAAACTCATCAGGTATTTTCGATGCAGGTATTCAGGATGACTGTCAGCAAAATCCTGATCCGCCCGCACCAGACAGATTGTTGAGTAAATATCGCAGCCTGTTTCAACCAGGGACTCCGGCATTTCTGTTCCATCAGAATCCCACAATGCATCTGCCTGCCAGTACTCATGCAAGCTCTTGACAGTTGCTTCCTGACCAGCTTCAACCGGAAGGGGCACATGACCCTGTGTATGTTTTTTTTCTGACATTGTGTCTATCCTGCTCATCAACCTTTAATACCAGCTGACATTGTTCCTTTCACAAAATGTTTCTGACCAGCAAGAAACACCAACAGAACTGGAATAATCGAGATTATTGTTGCAGCCATCTGCGGACCAACATAGGTGTAATGCTCGTTTGCAAAGTCTGCCATACCTAGCGGTAGTGTTTTCAGATTTGGCGATGCCAGATAGATTAGCGGACCAAAAAAATCATTCCAGAAAAATCTGAACGAAAATATTACAAGGGTTGCGATTACTGTTTTTGATAATGGAATCATTACCTTTCTAAAAATAAAAATCTCGCTTGCTCCATCAATTCTAGCTGCTTCTATAAAACTCTCGGGAATAGTCATGAAAAACTGTTTTACCAAAAATGTTCCAAATGCCGTAAAAACAGAAACAAAGATCAGACCGGCATGCGTATTGTACAAACCAAGACGCTGAACAATGATAAATTGCGGAATAATAACAGCCTGACCGGGAATCATAATCGAGGCAATATAGAGAATAAATATGAAGTCGCGGCCCTTCCATTCCAGTTTAGAGAAGCAGTAGCCAGCCGTTGTCGCCGTGACGATCTGCAGCAGCACAATTATTCCCGTCACCTTGAAAGAGTTGTATATATATAGAGGAAACCGATCGAGCAACTGTCTGAAGTTATCCAGTGTCGGAACTTCAGGAATGAGCCGAAAAGGAACAGCGTAAATATCAGCCTCAAACTTGAACGCACTCGAAAACGCAATAATTATGGGCGATAGAATCACAGCAGTTATAAGGAATAAGCTGGCATAATACAGGGCCGCATGAAACCTGAGCACTCCCTTCCGGCTCCAGTTTTGATACTGCAATTTAGACAACATCATAGCTCACCCACTTTCTCTGCTGGCGATACTGCCAGAGTGTAATTGCCAGAATTATGAATAGCAGAACCACAGACTGTGCTGCAGCATAGCCAAAACGAAAACGCTGAAACGCGTTCTGATAAATATCCATCACCACAACCCTTGTAGACCCAACTGGTCCCCCTCCATTGGATCCACCAGTCATGACATAGACCAAATCAAAAACCTTAAAAGCGTTGATTATCGACATGGTAAAACAGAAGAACATAACAGGGCTCAAACCAGGGAGGGTTACTGCAAAAAATTTCCGGATTGCGTTTGCACCATCGATCTGGGCAGCCTCATATAATGAAGCATTAATGTGCTGCAGCCCACCAAGGATAATCACCATGAAATATCCAAAGTTCTGCCACACCGAAACCCCGATAATTGTTCCCAATGCGGTATCTTCAGATGCCAGCCAGCGAGCTGTCGGCAATCCGATCGCGCCAAGCAACTGATTTAACATACCAGTATTCGGCTCGAGAACGACCATAAAAGCTAACCCGATAGCTACAGAAGCTATAACATTCGGCAGGAAAATAACCCCGCGGAAAAAGTTGTTTCCTCTTAACTTACGGTTCAGTATCACGGCAAAAGCCAAGGCAAAGAAAAGCTGGAGACTAACAGCAAACACAACATATTTCAGGGTAACCCAGAGGCTCCCCAGAAAAACTGGACTGGTAAATGCCAGCACATAATTCCTTAACCCAACGAAAGAAAAATTCGGTCCACCGGTATAATTTGTCACTGAAAGGCCAAAGGCCATCAGCAGAGGTATAATGATTAACAGCACAAACCCCACAAAACTTGGCAACAGGAAAAACATAACCGTGGACCAGGGAGTTCTACTTATACTCTTCACAAAATACTCCTTGGTAATCATGTGCCCTGTATATCCAGGGCACATGCTGAAACAGAAATACTGATTAATTAGCTTCGCGGATTGCTCTCTCAAGCAGCTGTTGCAAACGGGATTCAAGATTATTGTCGTCAAGTCGACCAGTGAGATACTCTTCTACTACCGTAGTCAAGGGTCCATCAACATTCACTGTAGTAATCCAGCCAGGCATGGCAATGCGCTCTTCAAAGAAATACTTGAGTGAACTTGCATCCGGAATTATTCCAGCTAATTCTTCAATAATCGCAGGAGTGGTAATGGCAGGCATTGCACCCGCTGCGGCAACAACTTCCTGGCCCTCTCGACTTCCAAGCCAACTGACAAAATGGAATGCAGCTTCTTTATTCCTGCTTCGAGCAGACATATGTACCGTGGTGGGAAAGCCCCATGTGCGATAGTCATCATGGTCATTTGGTGAGCGTGTCAGGCCCCAGTCTTCCCAGTCAAAGCCAACGAAATTACCATCCTCATATCCATTGCGAAGCATACCAGGAAACCACTCGCCCATAACAACCATGCCAAGATTTCCTCGGTAAAATGCCTGACTGTAGTGCAGACGGCTCGATTTCATCTCGATGAGTGATTGCATTGCCCTGTCTTGTTCAAGGCCCTTTCGAAGCTTAAGGAATGTGAAAACTTCGGGTCCGATATCTACCTGTCCGTCGCGAGTAACCATTTGGTAGCCTGCCTGTACACCAGGATGGAACTGTTGAGGGTCCCAACTGTGTACCAATCCTCCATACACCGAACCGTCTCCACTGGCGACTGCCCGGGAAACCTCAGCAAATTTTTCCCATGTCCATTCACCACGCTCGACATAGTAATCTGGCGTAGGCACACCAGCGGTTTCGAATACCTTGCGATTATAATAGGTATAGTAGGCACCACCGCGCCATGGAACCCCTATAATTTCACCGTTCTGTATAACAGCTTCTGAGTACGCATCTACAGCTGAACGATCAGCGCCAGTTTTAACAAACCAGTCATTCAATGGCTCGATAAAACCATTTTCACTGTGGGTCAGCGTGTCATTGAGATTAATTCCGAACCAGACATCCATTTCGGCGTTCGCGGCCAACAGAATTGCCATCTTTGTCTGGTATTCTGAAGCTGGAATTAGCTGTTTATCGAGTACCACATCTGGGTGAGCGGCTTCATAGGCATCTACAATAGACACAAGAACCGGGTCATCCCAGTAATACACAACTAGCGGCCTGGCAGTGCCAGAGGAACTATCCTGCTGACCTGCAGCAAACAGGGAACCACTTAAAAGGATTGAAATCATTAGAACCGCAACTGCGACCTTGGAAATTCTCATAAATTCCTCCACGAATAATTTGATAATCAAAGTACAGCACGGTTTTTGCCTGTCGAAAACTTCGAAAAGCGCGGAAAAATTTGATACAAGCGAAATTAAGCTTGGAATTTTAAGAAATCATTCAAATATGCGGTAATCACCAGGTGTCTTCCCAGTTGTTTTTTTGAAATAGGTAAAAAAGTAGGAATAATTCCGGAATCCAGCCTCATCGGCAATCTCACGCACAGATAGTTCAGTTTTCCTCAACAGGGAGCAGGCATACTCTATACGTTTTTTTCCTATGACAGCTGAAAGCGAATCACCCTCAATTTCTTTGAAAATTTCCCGTATATACGCCACAGATCTTCCCAAATGATCAGCAAGAATATCCGGTCCCAGATTCTTGTTCTGAAAATTTGAATCAATATAATCCAGAATTTTCTGATGCATCTCCCGATGCTTTATCTCTGTTCGATCCAATTTATGATTCTGCACTGCTTCACAATAGCGGGCAAAATACTCGGATGCTTCAGGTACAGAATCAATATGCAGTATTGCATCCCGTATTTCCTCTATGCTACCTATCTCTCCCGTCAGCTCTTGAGTCACAGGACTTTGGAGTATCCGATACAAAAGAGCATTCATAACATAGCGAAAACTATCCTCATTCCCACTGGTATAGCAGTTATCAAGCATACCGGAAATACAATTGAATGCTTCTTCACCGTTATCGAAACGCAGTGCCTTATCCAGACGCTGAAGGTCAATCTCGGACAACTCAATGCCTTCGAATGCGTGCTGCAGGATTTCTGGCAACCAGGAACCTCCAGGAAATAAATATTTTGCACGGAAAACCGATCGCAAGGTGCGAACACTCTGGCCAAGCAGATCCACGATAGTTTCTTCGCCAGTAAGCTCAGCTCTACTAAAAAAATCTGTCACATTCCAGGAAAATGAATGCCGGAACCGACTTCGACATTCTTCAAGTAGTGAAAGACATATGTTTTCTATCTGCATCCTTTCCCCAGGATACACCATACAATACATGGAATTATCCAAACGCACCGAAATAGAATTTTGCACATTAACTCCTCCTTTCATGAGAAGCATATCATCAAGAAATCGACGACATTCAACCCAGGATGTCTGAGCGGAACTTGCAGATCCATCTAACCGTAGCACTGCAACATTCCATGTAGTAGCCCGTGCAAGGAGCATTTGCTCAACAACATATGCGTCCTCATCTGAATGATCAGGATACTGCTCGAGTAAGCGCCGCAGAGCGAGGCGCAAAATGGTAGCCCGGGCTGACCGGCGCACAGTTGCGAGTGCAATAAATACAAACAAAACCGAAACAGTCAGCCCCAGATACAGCAAAAACCATCTCAAGCGGATTATCTCTGCAAAGAGTTCTCTGCGTGGTGTATATAAAATAAATCGCCAGGGAAGTTGAGCATGATCCAGCCACCACACAACACTCGGCACCCCATCAATTTCCAGACTGAGGGAGCCCTCAGAATTATCTGCAATTATGACAGGCCAAACATCTTCTTCTGCATTGAAATAACCGGAAAATCTGCTAGAATCGGGATGATAGTACACCTGCTTGTTCGGTCCAACTATCATCATTTCTGAATCCCGAACACGCCTGCCTGGATGTAAAATCTCCAGAATTATATCTGCGGATACATTAATCACTATGGCGCGAATGACCTCTCCATTCCTTACCCGTCTACCAATAACCATGGAAAAAAGGTTCTCTGCTTCTGAAGATTCACCGAAGTACACTCGGCGAGAATGATATACATGAGGGGGACTGTTCAGTGTATCGACAAGCATAGTTCCCAGCCTGAGATCCAACATACGATTTCGTTCCCAGCCAGCCATAGTTGAAATCACCCCATGCTGCCGTGAGTACACCTGAATCGAATGTAGATACGGATGCTGTAATGCAATCAGGTCAATTACTTCCAGAACACGCAGAGCAGAAAGCTCATCTGGCTCAGTTGCATCAAAAAAATCCAGAATACGCTCATCCGTCTCCAGCCGAATGAAGCTGGGCATACTCCAGAAATGAACATGAGAAAACATGCGTGAAGAAGCTTGCAACGCATCCAGAGTTCTCCCCTTCACAATATTGCCTGTAATTGAAGATAGAGGAAACGAGATGCTTACTATTACTCCGAGTATAGCTGATAGACCAATAAACAAAAAAACACCATATAATCGTAGAAATATGAACTGTTTTACTGTCAGCCAAGCAGGAAAATGAAATCTCATGTTTCAATCATATACCAGAAAGCAAAGTAGGCCGACCGCGAAAAAAGATTTCACTATCGGCCCTGTGGAAACGCCAAACTAAACTGATCAGCGTAACCGACAAAAGCACCCCACCTACCGCGGTGGAGCGACATAACCAATAATCGGGCTCTCAAGGAGGCCCGAATGACCAGAAAAGAACGAGACGCATACCGACGCAGCGTCGTCCATCAGTACCGGGAAAGCGGGATGACCCGCAAAGCTTTTTGTGCGGAAAACGGAGTGGCTCTGAGCTCACTGGATCTCTGGAAGCGCCGGTATTCGAACAAAACAGACGATCTCGAGAATAAAGCGCCATCCGTCATATCGCTGGGAACCGTCACCCCAGCACGGACAGGACGCACCCTGCGCGTTTCATCGACGAGTGGCGTCAATGCAGAACTCGACCTGCCGGCAACCGATAGTGAAATCGCCGCCGTGGTGCGAGCGATCGGGGGTGCGGACAAAAACTTGGACTACATTCTGAAGGAGGTAGTCCGTGTATTCGTATGAAGAGAGAATGAGAGCGGTGAAGCTCTACATCCAGT
>NZ_FTMS01000026.1 GCF_900156105.1 Alkalispirochaeta americana | reverse complement strand
CGCTCTGGTGGTTCATCGCGGATGGAAGCCGGTGAGTTGTTAAGACTTCACGGTCTTGGCGAGGACTATCTGCGGTCGCTGGAGCGACGACTGCTGGCGGGGATCCACCGGGCGAAAGCGCTGTTTCTCGCCCGGGGAGACCACGGGCTGCCTCCGTGGCGATGGCTCATCGATGCGGCCGGGGGGGGATCCACTCATCCGGTATACCGGATCAACAGGCTAAGCATTGCCGCCGGGTGGGGAGCGGTATTCTGTGCCCTCGATCCCGGGGCCGGTCAGCGCGACAGCAAAGCGGGAGCCGGTAGTTCACATGATATATCCTCTGCCCGGATGCCAGGGCAGCCCATAGACTCCGGATGAGCACCAATTTCATCAGGAGGATCAGACGATGACCAGTGAATCTCAGAGAGAAGAACGCCGACAGGCTGTTCTGGAGTTCCGCTATGGCGTTGTTGCCGCGTTGGCCAATCCCTATCTCGACCATGGGGCGTTAAAAGAAGCAATTCGGGAGAAAGCGAGGCGAACCTACGACATTCCCTATTCCCGCAAGACGACGATTACCGAATCGTGTATCAGAAAGTGGCTTTCGGCCTACAGAAAATACGGCAGAGAGGGATTGATGCCCAAGATCCGCGCCGACCAGGGAATCAGTCGTGTGTTGAGTGCGGAAGAGCAGACAGCTTTTCTTGAAGAGCTTGCACAGTATCCAAAACTGACCGCCGGAGCGGTGTACCGGAAGCTTCTGGAGGAACGAACAATTTCCACGCGGATTTCTTCCTCCTCGCTCTCCCGGATCGTTGTTGCCGCGGGGATGAGCCGGAATGAGCGTCTCCAGGAAGCGGTGCGGGAAAAGAGCCTCAAGTTCGAGTTCTTCGCCCCCTTGGAATGTGTACAGGCAGACTGCATGCACGGGCCCTTGGTAGCGAATGATACTGGAAAGCGGGAGAAAGGGGGTGCGGCCCAGATCTCGTTGGTCATGCCGGACGAAACAACCTGCAAGGCAAACTCACCGCCCAAGGGCATTCCGAATGGGACTTCCGCTCCGGCACCAAAGAGGATTGCTGGTCTATTCATGTTGCTGGTACTCCATCCATACTATCTGACTGCGGCCGCACGAGTTTCTCCGGATAGAATCTGCTCATACAGTTTTGTGTATTGTTGGGCAACCACCGGATAATCAAACTCCCGTAGCACCTTCTCACGCGCAGCTTCCCGCAACGCACGTCCGTTGCCGCCACCATTCAGCACCCACTCAATACCAGCCGCCAGATCCTGCGTCTCATACGCCTCAGCAAGGTAGCCGTTCACACGGTGATCTACCATATCCCCGTTACCACCGATATCAAACCCAACCACCGGCGTGCCACATGCCAAACTCTCCATGATTGCGTTCGACAAATTCTCCTGCCGGGACGGCACCACCATAACATCGGCCGAGTTGTACAGCGTAACAAGGGAGACATCGTCATGCAGGCGGCCGGTGTAGTGAACGCGGAACGGGAGGTCATCACCCATGCCACTGGTAGAAGCGGAAGCCCCAAAGACCAGGAGCTCAAGCCCCGGCACTGACACATGGCGCAGCGCCTCAACAAGCAAGTCATAGCCCTTTCGTGAATCGGATGTAGCGCTCATTGCACCAAAGGCGACGACTTTGGCGTCCGGGGATATGCCCCACAGCTCGCGTGCGACGGTGCGGTCAATGGGCCGATACACCGAGCAATCAATTGGGTTCGGCAAGTTCACAACCGGGCGCCCGGCAAACAGCGCGCTTGTGGAAGCCTCGTCTGCAAGCCAGCGGCTGAGCCCTACCACGGTTAGGTTCTCAACTTTGTCAAAGAAGCGTCGCTTGCGATCCCAGATCCGACGTGAGAGATCCCGCTCTGTGGTGCTCCCAAGTACCGGACAGCGTCCACAGGATTGCTCAAAGGCCCGGCATCCTTCGTTGTTGTAGTGGCACCCCCCGGTGAAAGCCCACATATCGTGAAGCGACCAGACCAGCGGCCTGTTTATCAGAGGCAGCTGATGGACACCAACAAAACCGCCGTTGATCCAGTGCAGATGGACGATGTCGGGGTTTGAAGCACTAATGCGTTGCAGAAGATCATGAGCCCCAACGCGTGCGACCGAAAAAGGTGTTCTGCTGCGAGACGGGTAACGCCGGCTTGGGAGTGAATCCAGGCGAGAGCTCAGATAATGGAGCCCTTTGCCGATCGAGCTCACTGGGCCTCTAATGGAAAGATCGTCACTGACAGCCCGCGCCACGAGCATCTCGGAGTCTACGTCTCTGACGCGCAGTGCTTGATGCAGACGATATGCGGCCCGAGCGGCTCCGCCTGTGATGTCGGACGTGTTAACTATTCCAACCTTCACGAGAACTGAGCCTTCCAGAGTTCAATGCCTTCTGTGGGCAGGACAACGAGCGGCTTGGGACTGCTCAAAACGAGCTCGTTGATTTTGCGCAGGGAGGCGGTTTCAACAAAACTCAAATGAAAGTTCTTCATTTTTTCCGGGTCTCCATTGTGGCCCCTGATAACCTTCGTCTTGTGTTGTGGTGTGCGGATCCCGACATGTAAACGAGTTCCGACCAATTCTTGTCCACTAGCCATGTGCTGGGATGAGCACGAACAAACCGGACCGTTTGACGGCTGACTTTAACAACCATGCTTAGCTCCCGAAGGGAAAGACGGTGGGATAAAGAAATACGAAAGAGCTGTGACACCGGCTTCAAGTTGAAGATGGCAATTGGTGTTTTGTGTAAATCTGTTTTGCCCACCGATCAACTTCATCAAGAACTGGTCACGCAACTCCTGAGATGATGTCCGAGTGGGGTCGCAGGAGTCGCCAGCAGCTTTCGACCGAGGCCGTTGCTTTGACTGCGCTAAGCTGTACCGGTTCAGTTTCACGTCACTCATTGACCCAGCACCTCGCGCAGCCGATCGTAATAAACGGCTTTGAAGAGGGGAGGCAGAGATAGAGATTCTTCCTTGTCGGTAAGAATTGCTTTCACCTGATCGTGTGCATTCGCCAGGTCATTTGCGAATCGAATCATTCGGCCGAAACTATCTGGGTACCATTTCACGCCGCTACTTAACTTATGATCTACCGAGTCGATTACCACGACGGGTGTTTGGGCCACTAAGGAAAAGACGACCCCATGATATCTGTCAGTAATAACCGCTTCAAAAGAGGATACATAATCGATGAATTCAGAAATAAGCCGCTCCCTTCCACGGTTCATCTGGCGTTGGTCAACGTCTCTGAGAGTTGTATCTCTTCTTTCCACCCGACTGATGTCCAATCGTTCCATCAACTTGTCAATCTCCTTACGACTGTAGAACGCCTCACCATCGTCACGCAGACAGAACAAGACTCCGTCACGCTTTTCTGATCTTTGGAAGTCGTCGCCGATCATAGTAGTAACAATGTCGGGATAAAGCAGCAGCCGACAATGAGAAAAAGTAGATTGAGCCTTTTCATAGGAGACCTGGTCACGACACAAAATCGTCATATCTGAATGCGCGTTGAATACATGTGCCGCTCGCTTTTCGATCTCTCTGTTGTAGAAGTTAATCGTTTGCGGCATGACAATCATGCGCAGCGAAGGACACGCATCTGCCACCCGGGCGAACGCAAGCCAGCCACTGTGATGATCAGTAAAAAAGTATCCGCTATGCCCGAAAGCAATGTCATCTTTGCGCTGAAAAGCCCTCATAAACAAAAGAAGAGAGCGGCAAATCAACGCCGTAACTACAATATTCCTCACTTGAGCAACCCGCGTTGCCATAACCGAAACCGGCACTGGTATCAACTTCAACTCGGGATAGTTCGTGGAAATCCAGTTTTGCAAGCACAGCAGCTGTGCCTGATCGCCCAAATTCGGATGCGTTGGCGCGGCCAACAGATACGCTCTCCCACGACGCGAGGTTACGATCGCCCAGAGGACTTTTGAAAGATCTTTGAGTAGCAATTTCCTGTAGGATACCATTTAACTTTCCTTGCTAAGCGTCATCTTGATAAGCATATTTATACGCGGGGCGCATTCTCGTTTTTTGTTGTGGAATCGGAATTGAGTGTTAGGAGTCGGTGCTAATTCTTCAGAACCTTCTTTAGCGCCCCATAATGTTTTGCACCCAGCGCCCTCTTCGCAACGTCGCGCATACTGCCCTTCAAGTCTTTCTTGATTGAACGGACTAGTTCGAGCGCAGCGGCTTCCTCCTTGCTATCGGTAAACACCTCAAACAACATGGGTTTCTGAGTAAGTTCAGGGCACACAAAGTCTTCATACACCGCCAAGAACTCTTCCTTAGAGGCCGCTGTGACGTAATCATATCCCAGGTCCTCGGCATAGTGCTTAACTAGTTCCGGCGATTTATTCCCGAAGTGGCCACCGGCAGAAACGAAAACGTCAGCCTCATCTCCGAAAACAGCTGCTGGATGATGGGAAAGCCGGAACTCGGTACCTTTCCCATTGTTAACCAATAGAATGCGAACATTGTTTCCGACATGTCGGTTTCCCATCACATTCATATCATAAAAGAACGCTAGATCGCCTATTACCCCAAAATAGAGCTTCTGTGGATTCGCGAGAGAGGCCCCGATGAGTGAAGATACTCCGCCGTCGATTCCAAAACCGCCAACGTTGCACATGGCTGTAACCGACACCGGAGTCTCGAAGAAGTTCCAGGCCCGGAGGCTATTAAGAATTCCGAAATGTACTGTCGCGCCTTCCGGAACATTGGATGCCATCATAGATGCTATCCAGATGTTAGAAAACGGAAGCTCCGGCAGCTCGTTGCGTACTGCTTCGACCCGCGATAGGCACTCCCTTAGGTATCCATCCTCGACATGTGAGGGCGTCTCAGTGTAGTTCTCGAAGAACTGGCGTTCAGACATTTCGAAAACATACTGCAGCCTCCCGAACGTGTCACGGAGCTCTCCGTCCATACTGACTCTCCATACATGTCGTCCCGAAGTATTGTAGTAGTCCCCAGTTACCTCACCTATATGAATAAGGAGGTCAGGCAAGTATGATGAATGATCGAGGTGGGACTGGCACCCCACAATGGAATACTGCACGCGGTATTTGCCTTTGTAACCACTCGTATGATCACAGAACACCACCGCGTTATTTGCCGCGCAAAAGGCATCAAGCGTGGCAGTTTCTACGTCACTCATGATAGCATGTGCGCCAATGAACACGCCGATCTTACCGGTTGGCAGTGGAGGTAACTTAGCACCTGAAACAAACCGCTTAATCACTCGTACATCCGGCAACTCTTGCACCTCATAGTTCTGCGAGTACACCGTTGGAAGATTGATATGTACAGGGCCTCCGCCACGACGACATAACTCTAAAACTGCCTGATTCACCTTGATCTCACAGTCCTTAAAGTCCTCATCATCCTTCACCAACGGAAGTGTGACGCTATGAACAACCGTGTCGACAGGCATTACACTTCGATCGATTACCTGGGCGATGTGATGGCCTACATGGGGGAGTGTTTTTGTCGCCGTAACGGCTAACACCGGCAGTTTTCGGTAGTAGGCCTCTGTGAGCCCAGGCATGTAGTTTCTAGAGGCGGTTGCCCCAGTACAGCTAATTACGACAGGTTCTCCTGATTCCGCAGCAAGTCCACACGCCATATAGGCCGCAGAACGCTCATCAACGCTCGAATAGATTTCGAAATGTGAATCGTGCTGCATGCTGAGCACCAATGTCATATTTGTTGTCCCAGGCGAGGCGATTATCTTTTTGATCCCATGCTGCTTGAGTAGCGCAATTACAATCTGAGTCTGTTTTTCGTCTGTGTAGCCAATATTCACTGTCTGCCTCCATCTATTTCGAAGAAAAAAAGTCGCACAATCAAGACTATTTGATTGAATAGCCGCCGTCCATGACAATCGTTTGACCTACAATGAAGTTCGCCGAATCACTGACCATGAACGAAATCAATTCGCCGATTTCCTCGGGAATCGCACATCTCTGAAGAGGAACAAGTGGCGTGAACAGGTTATTGTCATCCCGTGCCGAAAAACCTGGCTGCATGTCTGTAGCTGCGATACCTGGAGCCACCCCGTTCACAACAATTTGTGACGACGCATACTGAAGCGCCAAGCCTTGGGTCAACCCAGCGACATCCCACTTACTCATACGGTATGGGAACGTTGCTCCAACAAAAGCACCTTGAGACGAAATATTGATGATCTTCTTCGTAGTCGAATCTCCGTCAACCAACCACCGTCGGCACATTTCCTGGCACAGGAAGAATACAGCTTTGGAATTGGTTGCATAAACCTCGTCCCAATCTTTCTCGCTGACGTCCGGAATTCTTGAAGTGTTGTTCACACCAGCGTTGTTTATCACGACATTGACCTTACGGTCGAAAATTGAATCTATATGATCGAGATGCGAAGACATGTTCCCAATGTCCGTAACGTCCCACTGATAATTCGCGATCCTGTCCCCACCGATTTTCTCAACCGCTGACCGAAGCTTGTCCGAATTCCTTCCGGTAATGATAACCTTAGCGCCTTCGTTGACCAACTTCTGGGCCGCCGCGAAACCTATTCCGCCGCCGCCGCCAGTCACCAAGACTACCTTATCGCTATGACGGTTTTCACAGTTCACATAGTTGGGAGTGCAGATATGAACCCCGCCATGGCGTACAAAGCTCACCGCACGTCTAAGATATAGCTTTGCTCGAGAAATTCGAATTATCGTTTTTTTTAGCATTTTCATCAGTAAAACCTACTAATTTGTTCGCCAGACTTGCCTAATCTTTTCATAGAATATCTGCCTGCCTACCCTTAGCCACTGAATACTCGTCTGTAAACAGGAACTCAGAGTCGCCGTCCGCTGTATCGAGCAGCATAGCAGAACTTTCCGGTATTGGCTTCAGCAAATTCTCGTAGACACGCATGGGACTCAATAAGGTGTTGCGTTTTGTTGATCCGAGCGAATCCGATACGCGACACTCGAAAGAAAGCGAACTAGAGGCCACTAAAACCATAATCGCATTCCAGTGGCGCACCAATAGAAGTGAGATATACCAGTCTTCCGTTACCTTACCCGTTGTGGATGTATTGCTATCAGTGAACTCACGGCTTGTGCGCGTCGTAACGCTGGAATTATCGCCTCGATGCGCAAGTATCTGAACTCAATGAACGTTCATTACATCGGTTCCACAGACAACTAATACACACTTCATATCCGCTGGAACATCGAGAACCGTGACAGGACACTACAAGCCACCTTAGAGCGCCATGTTTTATCAAGACCGATGAAATACATAGATACCGTGGACAATAAGAAACTCGTGAACACGACCAATGCCGTCCATTGCAAACCCTGTGGCAAAAGCTTTTGAATCAATACAACCGGCGCCGCAGTAATGAGCACAATTACGAGTACCGGGAGCACCGTGTATCTCAAAAATATACTGATAGGAAACTCGGTAAGCCGGTTAACCAAGTACAACCGCACTCCGAACATGAGAATATTTGCCAATATCGCAACGATAAACACACTGTAGGCAGGCGCTCCTGCCGAAACAACCATCCATGCGGTAATGAATATCCCGATTTGTATACTCCCTAAGCTCAACTCGTAGGTTTTCATTTTTCCAGGCGCCCTGGCAGCGGCGGTCAAAGGCAAGCTTACTGATAGAATAAGCGCTTCGACTAATGAGAGCTGGGTAAAAAGCACCGCGTGAGGCGGAACATCGCCAAGCCATAACCCCAATATCGCATTCATTTCGACAATCATCGGCAGGGCCAATATCCATAACAAGAAAAAAGTAATTTTTGATCCACCGGTGATCAAAGAAAACATGTCTTGTCGCTCATTTGCGGCATAGCTTTTTATAATTGGTGGGTACAGACTAACGTTAAAGTTGCTGGAAAATATGTTGACTTTACTAGCAACTTGCACAGAGATCGCTCTTGCAGCCACGACAACCGGTGCGAAGGACTGATTCAAGAGTAACGTCACAGCGTGAGTGCGGGCAACGTTTGATATTTGACCAAAAACGGTCCATCCGGTGAAGCCAACGATCTCTCGCAGCAACGCAGTGTTCCAATAGATCTTTTTTATTTGACATTCTTCGTAGCGATTAAAACAGATTGCGACATACAGCATCGCATTGACGACGCCAACACAGAGCACCAACAGTCCGTAAAGCTGAAGCTTGTCGTATGGAAGATACTGAAGCAGGAATACCACACCAAGTTTCATGAATGCTTCGAGTATGGAAATATATGCGTAAAGTTTCATGTCTTCATGAGCCATGATAATGGCCCTGAAAGGCGTGGTTATGACGCTGGTCAAGAATGCCAGCGCGGTATACTGGTAAAGAGTTCTAGCCGCCTGGATTCGATCAACCGGCACAGCAAGTTGTGTATATACAAACCAGCGACCAACGGTCTGTAGAATGACAAACACAATGACCGCAACCGAGAGATACATCGCAAGATTAACTGAGAATGCCGTTTTTAGTTGATCATCGTTCCTTTCGCCCAAAGCGAACGAAAAAAACCGCTGCGTAGCCTGCGCGAGCGATCCTGGCAAGAAAGCACTCAAAGCAACAAGACCACCCACCGCGCCATAGATGCCATAGTCCTCGACACCGAGTTCAGCCAAAACGATTCTGACTGTGTACAGACTTACGAACAGGATTAAAAGCTGTCTGATGTAGAGCATCACCGCATTCTTAGCTATTCGTTTGTTACGGTCAGATGTCATTCAATTTATACTTTCTCGAACACGAAGATTTTAACAGACGCATTCTCGACTGCGACGTACCTGTTGCATGTAGATATATAATAAATTCGAGAATACCGTTCATTGCGTTCGTCAGCATCTTAGGTGGTTCCGTTTGCCGTATACCACTGGTACGTCTCTGCAATGCCTTCCCTTAGAGATGTTTTGGCCCGCCAGCCCAGCCGGGTGAGTTTACTCACGTCCATAAGCTTGCGAGGGGTGCCATTGGGTTTGCTGGTGTCCCAGTCTAGACTGCCTTGCCACCCTATAACCTTGGCAATGGTCTGGGCCAGGTCGCGAATGGAGACATCGCTCCCGGTCCCGATATTTACAAAGTAGTCAGGACAAAGCTCTTTGAGCTCCGGTGCGTCCACGTTCTCCAGGAGAAACAGCAACCCCTGGGCCAAGTCCTCCACGTAGAGAAACTCACGCAGGGGTGAGCCGTCACCCCAGACGGTGACCGAGGCACTGCCTGCAGCCTTGGCCTCATGGATTTTGCGTAGCAGCGCCGGGAGTACATGGCTGGTCTGGAGGTCAAAGTTGTCACCCGGTCCGTAGAGGTTGGTGGGCATGGCACTGATGAAGTTGGTGCCATACTGTTCATTGTAATAACGGCACAACTTGATGGCCATGATCTTGGCAATGGCATAGGGCTCGTTCGTGGGCTCCAGGTAGCCGGAGAGGAGCGCCTCTTCAGTAAGCGGCTGCTCGGCAAGCTTGGGATAGATGCAGCTTGAGCCCAGGTTCAGAAGCTTGGTAACGCCAAAGCGGTAGGCGGCGTGAATGACGTTGGCCGCTATCATGGCGTTCTGATAGATGAACTCCGCCTTGTAGGTGTTGTTGGCCAGTATCCCGCCAACTTTGGCAGCAGCAAGGATGACTACTTCCGGTTGCTCTGCAGCAAAGAACGCTTCTGCTTCTGCCTGACGAGTGAGGTCAAGCTCTTCCAGCGTGCGGGTGATAATGTTTGTGTAACCCTTGCCCTGCAGCGCCCGGTACACGGCGCTACCCACCAGGCCGGTGTGGCCCGCCAGGTATATTCTGCTGTTCTTATTCAAAATAGTTCTTTACCTCGTAGCCGCCGGACTTTAAATACATCTCGCGCTGCTGTGCCATGAGATCTGCGTCTACCATCATTTCTACCAAGCCATGGAACTTGACCCGGGGTTCCCAGCCGAGGCGCTCTTTAGCCTTAGACGGGTCTCCGAGCAGCAGCTCCACCTCAGCCGGGCGGAAGTAGCGCGGGTCTACCGCGACTATTGTTTGCCCCGTTTTAAGCACGCCGGCTTTGGCGGCCGGGCTGCCTGGCTCTATGGCGGCAACACGCCCGGTTTCTTCTATCCCGCTACCGCTCCATTCTATGCGCACGCCGGCTCGGCCAAAAGCAGCCTCTACAAACTCACGTACGGTGTGGGTCTCTCCCGTGGCGATGACAAAATCTTCCGGCTGGCCTTGCTGCACCATGAGCCACATAGCTTCCACGTAATCTCCGGCAAAACCCCAGTCACGCTTGGCGTTCATGTTTCCCAGGTACAGCCGATCCTGCAACCCCAGAACGGTGCGCGCCACTGCTCGGGTGATCTTACGCGTAACAAAGGTCTCTCCCCGCAAGGGGCTCTCATGGTTAAAGAGAATCCCGTTGCTGGCGTGCATGCCATAGCTCTCACGGTAATTAACCGTGATCCAGTAGGCATAGAGCTTGGCCGCTGCATAGGGGCTACGGGGATAGAACGGCGTTGTTTCCTTCTGTGGCGTCTCTTGCACCAGCCCGTAAAGCTCACTGGTAGAGGCCTGATAAAAACGGGCCTTCTTTTCCATACCCAGAATGCGGAGCGCCTCCAGGATCCGGAGGGTGCCAATGGCGTCCGAGTTGGCGGTGTACTCCGGTGTCTCAAAGCTCACCTGAACATGACTCTGGGCACCCAGGTTATATATCTCATCGGGTTGCACCTCCTGGATAACCCGAATCAGGTTGGTGCTGTCCGTAAGATCCCCATAGTGTAGCCGGAACCGCACGTCGCTCTCGTGAGGGTCCTGATAAAGGTGGTCTATCCGGTCCGTGTTAAAGCTGCTGGCCCGACGCTTGAGACCGTGGACCTCATAGCCCTTGTTCAGAAGAAACTCTGCCAGGTAAGCCCCGTCCTGGCCGGTTGTACCCGTAAGAAGGGCGATTTTTCGTTTGGCTTCCTGCTTGTGACTGTTCCCGTTGTCGTTATTTGTTGTCTTGTCGTTTTTCATGTCCTCTCCCACGTATACAGGCCCTTAAAATTCTACACCCTGCCCCGCAGACGCTTCATGGTCTCCGGGTCCGCCTTGAGGTTCCGCACCATGTTGAGCAGAAACACCAGGAAGATAGAACCAAAGAAGGTAGCAGTTGTTACCACCATGCATAGAACCGCACGGCTGGGGCCCGACTTACGCTCCGGCACATCGGCCATTTCCAGGATCTGAAAAGCCAGGGACTCATCCTCGGCACTCAAGCGCGCCACCTCATACTGCTCGGTAAGGGTTTCATAAATGCGGGCCTGTACCCGCAGCTCCCGTTCCAGACGGGCAAAACGGATAGAGAGCTCTGGAATATCTTCACGGGCACCGGCAATCTGGGCCTGATTGCTCCCACCCTCTCGTGGTCCACCAAAAAACCGATGCTCCATCTCATGGATGGTTGCACGCAATTGCTCAGCCTCTGCCCGCAGACGCGCTGCAACCGGGTCATGAATGGTAGCAAACTCGCCATAGGTGCGAGCCTCTATCTCTGTGCCAATGAGGCGGGAACGCAGCTCTGCCAGCATCGTCACCTGCTCACGGGCGTAACTCTCCGGGTTAATGGTGCCGTACTGGCGCTGAAAGTCTTTCACCTCCGACTCCAGAACGGCAATATCTCGCTCTATCTCTATGAGCTTGTCCTGCAGCAAATCGCGTTTGCGCGCCTCACGGTTTCCGCCAATGGTGGAAAAACGCTGATCCAGGAGCTCCACCATGCGGTTAACCATATCGGTAGCAAAGACCGGGTCTATGTCCTCGTATCGAATATGGAGCGTGCGGGTCTCGGGCCGGTGAGTGACTGTGGAACGGTCCCGCAGTGCTTTGCGAGCGTCATCCTTCTGAAATCTATCTATGTCGTAGCGCTCCACAATGTTAAACTCATCTACCAAACGATCGAGCAAGGTGTTGCTACGCAAAAGCAACACTGCAAGCTCACCGTAGCTGCCGCCCCCGACGCTCGGAAGACCCGGAAAGCCGCTTAGGCCCCGGGCGGCAAGGGCCGCTTGCAACCCCCCGGAGCCAGACTGCCCATCATCTATGAGAATGATGGCTTCAGGCTCATACACATTGGGCAGGGGGCTCCGGTCCGGAGGAAGGACAATGCTTATAATGGCAAAGATCACCACCGCGACGGCAGCAAAGCCTGTGAGACCAATGATAAGAAACTTGTAGCGGTAGAGCACACCAAGTATGTCTATGAGATCTACCGTGTCGTACTGGGGCGTAGGGTTGCCCGGGAGCTGTGGCGGTAGGTGCTGTGGGTCTTGATCACTCACGCTGCTTTCTTCCTGTCTGTGTTAATATTTATGGGTGCACGATGGTCGGCCCCGGGTGGCGGAGCACCAACTGGGCGGATAATCGGACTTCTGTCGTCACACTATCATACATACGCCTGACGATGGGAACCAAGCCGTCCAACTACCCGGACCCAGCTCCGCCAGAAACACCGGGAACCCGACAAGTTCCGGTGACAGCAGACGCGTGTCATGCCCTTGGGGCTGCACGGGGAGGCAGGGCTGGTACGGCGGCCGAAACACGCTCGCTCCAGATGATCCTGGTTCCGGTTTTCCGCTGACTGATCTGGTTGCCTGACCGCAGGCGTCAGTGCAGGGCGCATTATAGCAGATTTCAGGGGGCGTTCAACCCCTGAACAACTTTTTCGGGTGAGCCCCCAGGCAACTACAACACCCCGGTTTCCTGCCATCCCTCAAGCAACGCCGGTATCTCCTTAACCGCCTGGGCGCTCTCCTTGTGAACAACCATCACCTCGTTCTCCGTCTCGACTATGATCAGATCTTCCACACCCAGAGCCACAACCAGGTTCTTCTCGGCGCGGATCAAACTATTTTTGGTATCGGCGGTGATCACATTCCCCGTGCAGACATTGCCGCAGGAATCTTTCTCCAGGACATCCCACAGGGCAGACCAGGAGCCGATATCGTTCCACCCCGCATCGAGAGGCACAACGGCGCCATTCCTCGTCTTCTCCATCACTGCGTAGTCAATCGAGTTGCCCGGGCATTGGCCAAAGAGCGTGGCATTGAGCCAGATAAAATCCCTGTCGGCACGGCGTTCTTCAAAGGCCCGCCGGCAGGCCTGGAGGATATCAGGAGAGAACTCGCCCAGAGCGGCAAGGTAGGCACTGGCCTTGAACACAAACATTCCGCTGTTCCAGTAATACTCACCGGAATCAACGTAGCCCTGTGCCGTAGCGTGGTCGGGCTTTTCCACAAAGGCCTCCAGGGCGAACCCGAACGGCTCAAGCGCTGCACCACGGTGTATGTAGCCATAGCCCGTTGCCGGATACCCGGGGAGAACACCGAAAGTTACCAGGTTGTTCCCCAGGGCCAGCTCCTGTGCCTGAAGGATCGCCTCCCGGAATGCCGCCACATCGGGAATGTGGTGGTCTGCTGCCAGAACCAGCAATAGCGGATCATCCCCCGACAAGACCGCCTGGAGTGCTGCAAGGGCAATGGCCGGGGCGGTGTTCCGCCCCAGGGGCTCCAGCAGAATAGAAGGGTGTTCCAGGCCAAGCGTCCGAACCTGCTCGGCCACAAGAAAACGATGGTCTTCGTTGCAGATAATGACGGGACGCTCCGTGGCCAGCCCCTCCAGGCGCAGGAGCGTTTGCTGAAAGAGCGTACTCGTTCCTTCCAGGTTCAGAAACTGCTTTGGTCTGGCCTCACGAGATACCGGCCAGAGACGGGTTCCGCTTCCTCCGGCTAAAATGACGGGAACGAGCATTGGATATCCTTATTATGTTTGTTTGTTCAGGTGCATGCGAGAGAGCACAGCGCGGGCAGCACGTGGATCACGCCATACCGCAGTGGCAAGGGCTGGCACTCCAGCATGCCAGGCCCTCTTTCATACAACGGCGAGCAGGACCAGCGGAATGCCGAGACGCCCCCCGCGTCAGGGACAGAAGGGGTGCCGCAGGCAGTCGGGGCCTGCAGGCCCCGACGGAACCCCCGCATGACCCGACGGCAGCCGGTTTCGGCTGCCGGGACGCCCCATAGCCCCCATGCCCGGCCAGGACATCTCTCTCAAGCCGTTCCTATCCTGCTACAACCGCTCATCCACCACGGAGCGGTCCAGAATACCTTTCAGATCATAGACCACACCGGACTCACCACCGGCCAGGGCCCGCACATCGAGCG
>NZ_FTMS01000025.1 GCF_900156105.1 Alkalispirochaeta americana | reverse complement strand
CCCACCCGTTCCCATTCCGAACACGGAAGTTAAGCCCTCTCGCGCCGATGGTACTGCCGCAAGGTGGGAGAGTAGGTCGTCGCCAGACGTTTTTTATTGCCCACATGGAAATGGGGCAATAAAAAACGTCTGGGTACCCCGGTGTGTACCGCAGGGGCACAGCCCCGAGGAACGCACCGAGCCGGAGCCGCCGATAGCGGCGGAGGAGATGTTTTTTTTGTATCCCCAGGAACCGTGAGGATCTTTGTTGTTTTTTCGCTAGATTCGGTTTTAAAAATAAATTATATCACTTATGTCATTTCCTATCCCTTCACCCTCCACTTTTCCCATGCTATCCTTGGAATCGTTATGAACCAAACTGTTTTTGTATCGAATCGACTCACTGTTAGTGTGCAGAAAGGGGCTGAAGGACTAAAGCTTGTTCCCAGTGTGGGAGGGCTGGCAACGGGGCTCAGCTCGGTCTCTACAGGAGACCGGCCCCCACTTTGGGTAGGCTGGAGTGGTGTCGCCCAGGAAGATCTCCCCGAAGAAGAACACCAGCTCATCCGCGAGCAGCTGCAGCGGGACCACAACGCGATTGAGGTCCCCCTCTCCCAAGAAGAAATGGATCTCTTCTACAGTGGCTTTTGCAACGATACGATATGGCCCCTGTTTCACTATTTCCCCACTTTCACGGAATATGTTTCAAAAACATGGAAGGCTTATCAGGAAATAAACCAAAGATTTTTTGACGTTCTTGCCGATGTCATGGAGGACGATGCAACGGTCTGGGTACACGATTATCAGCTCATGCTCCTGCCTGGCCTCATCAAGAAAAAGTTCCCCCACGCGCAGGTCGGGTTTTTCCTTCACATTCCCTTTCCTTCCTTCGAGATGTTTCGGCTTCTTCCTTCCCGAGAAGCCATCCTGGAGGGGCTCTTGGGAGCAGATCTCATCGGCTTCCACACCTATGATTATGCGCGCCATTTTCTGTCCAGTGTTCGCCGCCTGCTGGGGTTCGATCATTCCATGGGAATAATCAGAACACGGAATCGTGCGGTAAAA
Source organism: Alkalispirochaeta americana (assembly GCF_900156105.1). Lineage (NCBI taxonomy): Bacteria > Pseudomonadati > Spirochaetota > Spirochaetia > Spirochaetales > Spirochaetaceae > Alkalispirochaeta > Alkalispirochaeta americana. Next base: position 13,571 of record NZ_FTMS01000025.1, on the reverse strand, counting down.
GTTGACGTCTTTCCCATGGGAATCGATTGGAATCGATTTTTGAGTGCTGGCGAGTTGCCTGCAGTAAAAGAAGTTCGCAGTATGATTGATCTGCGCTACGCAGGTCAAAAATTGATCCTCTCTGTAGACCGCCTGGATTACAGCAAAGGAATCCCTACACGGATACGAGCCTTCCGCCGACTTCTGGAGGAGTATCCGGAGTATGTCGGAACTGCGACTCTCCTCATTATTGTATCGCCATCACGGGAATCTGTTCCCCGCTATATGGAGTTAAAACGAGAAGTCGACGAGCTTGTTAGTGACATCAATGGCCGGCTGAGTACCCTGAACTGGGTGCCGATCCACTACCAGTATCAGACAGCATCATTCGAGGAATTAAGCGCCCTCTACCGCAGGGCAGATGTTTTGTTGGTGACACCACTTCGCGATGGAATGAATCTGATCGCCAAGGAGTATCTTGCTGCCAGAACTGATGAACAAGGCGTCCTCGTGTTGAGTGAAACGGCCGGCGTTGCCCGAGAGTTGAGTGAGGCAATTCTGGTGAATCCCAGTGACCTTGATGGAATCGCCGACGCCATCAACACTGCCTTGAAACAGGCTCGGGAAGAACAAACCCATAATATGAAGGCCATGAGAAACCGGTTGCAACGGCTGACCGTGCAGTACTGGGCTCAAGAGTTTCTTGATAAACTCGCCGAGATGAAACAGCTTCAGGCAGAGCACCGGGCAAAACCCATGGATGATGAAGCGATTGCTCATTTGAGTCGCCGCTGGAAAGCATCCAAGTCCGCGCTTCTTCTCCTGGACTACGACGGCACGCTCATGCGGTTTCGGTCAAAACCCCACCAGGCAGAGCCCGACGAGGAGCTTCACGCGCTCATCACTGACTTGAACCAGCTCTCTGGCGTCCAGGTGGTGATCTCCAGTGGCCGGGACAGATCAAATCTCCAGGAATGGTTTCCCAATGATTCTCTGGCCCTGGGGGCTGGCCATGGAGCGTGGATACGAGATCCCGGAAAAGAGTGGCAAGCTGCAACGGTCCAGGTTCCTGTCTGGAAAGAGATGGTTACGCCCATCATGGAACGCATGGTCGATCGGACACCAGGATCGTTCCTGGAAGAGAAAGACTTTTCCCTGGCCTGGCACTACCGAAACAGCGAGCCGGAACTGGCGAATGTACGTTTGGCTGAATTGCGGGAGACCCTCATCTCTCTTACGAATAACCTGGAGCTCTCTGTCCTCGACGGGAACCGGGTCCTTGAAGTAAAGCCTGCGAACATACACAAGGGACGGGTCGTGCACCACTTTGCCGAGCAGGGACCCTGGGACTTGATCATCGCCATTGGTGATGACGCAACCGATGAGTATATGTTTGCTGCGTTGCCCGAGGGTTCTGTCTCAATAAAAGTCGGAGTGGGGGCTACAGATGCGCTCTATTCCATCGATGGCGTGGAAGAGGTCCATCGGTTATTGCGAAAGCTTGCTGGATCGGCTTAGTGCCTGGTGCAGCGGTGTTGTCCAGCCTGATGGCCTTCCAGTCAGCCATCAGGCAATTCATCAATGCAACGGCAATCGTCAAATACGGCCGGGCCAGGTATCTCGATGAGCAGGCCCGGGCATTTTAATCCAGCGACACCGGGTGAACCCAGGAGTTGTAGCGCGGTTCCCGGTTCTCGGTGATGGAGGTGATCATCTTTTTCAAAGCCTCCGTGACGGGCCGTTCTTTCGGAAGCGGGTAGTTTTCGATCTGCTTCACGGGCGTTACTTTTGCAGCGGTGCCGCTCAGGAAGACCTCATCAGCGATGAGGAGCTCCGATTTGTCCAGGGGGCGTTCAATCACCTGGTACCCCAGATCGCGGGCCACGGTAATCACCGAGTCCCGAGTGATTCCTTCCAGAATATCCTGATCCACGCCGGGCGTTACAATCGATCCATCCCGGACAATGAAGATATTCATCCCTGAGGCCTCGCAGACCTTCCCCTGGGAGTTCATCATGATTGCCTCGTCAAACCCACTCTCAACAGCCTCCGTCTTTGCCATGGAGGAGGTAATGTAGCCTCCGCTGATCTTGCCTCGCAGGGGAAAACTTCGGTCTTCCTGACGATACCAGGAGCTGATCCGGCAGGAAACGCCCTCCGGCGAGAGATAGTCGCCCAGCTCGATGCCGTAGACCAGGAGGTCCTTTTCTACATTGTGAAGGCGCGGTGATATTCCCAGATCCGAGGTGTACACCAGCGGGCGGAGATAGAAGGGGGTCGTGGGAGCGTTTTTTCGCACGAAGGACTCGAGGGTTTTCAGGATTTCCTCAGGGGCGAGATCATATTTGAGAAACCGGGCGCTTTTGCTGAGTCTTTGTGCATGGCGGTCTGCCCGAAAAAGAAGAATCTGGCGGGAGTTTTGAGGATCGGGAATCCCTCTCATGCCGCCGAAGGCTGCAGTTCCATAGTGAAGGGCATGGGTTGCCACCGAGAGCGTCGCCTTCTCAAACTCAACGAAAGATCCCTTCAAATAGGCGTAGGGCAAAAAAGTGTGCATCGCGTCCTCCCGGGGCAGAAATTTTCGGTCTGAGTATAGGGTTCCGACAGGTCTCTGTCAAACTTATCGTCCCTTTTTTCATCCTGAAGTCTTGCGATCTTGGGGGAAGGAAAATCTTCTTTGCGCCCCGGGTCTCTTCTGATACTATGGAAGGCATCATGAAGCAGAAACTCAATCTGGTTGGACAAAGACGAGTTGTGATTGACCGGGTGGAACCCTCTCTTGACGGAGGAGCCTTCCCGATAAAGCGGGTCGTGGGAGAATCGGTCCAGGTAGAGGCCGATATTCTTGCCGATGGCCATGACCTCCTGCGGGCATCTCTTCTGGTTCGACCAAAAAAGGCCAGGAGCTGGCGGGAGATACCGCTCAAACCGGCAGGAAACGACCTGTGGAGAGGGTGCTTCACCGTGGATTCCCTGGGCTACTGGGAGTACACCCTTCGCGCCTGGGTTGATCACAGCCAGACCTGGCGTGAGGGGCTCCGCAAAAAACACGATGCAGCCGTGGCTGACAACACTGATCTCGAGATCGGCGCAGCCCTGGTGCGTGCTGCCGCAAAGCGAGCCCGGGGAAAGGACGTTGAGCGTCTGGAAAATCTGGCCAGGACGCTGGCTGAGCAAGGCCAATCTCTTGACCGCCGTGTTGCGGCGGCCCTGGATAAAGCGGCCGAGGAACTGGTCGATCGATACCCGGATCTCTCGCACAAGACCGACTTGAAGGAACCTCTTCGGGTATGGGTAGACCGTGAACGAGCCGGTTTCAGTGCCTGGTACGAGCTGTTTCCTCGTTCTGCCGGTGTAGCAGCCGGCTCAGGGGGGCGCGCCGGGAGCGATCAGGTCTTCTCTCATGGAACCTTTCAGGATGTTATCGCTTTGCTTCCGGAAATTGCCCGGATGGGTTTTGATATACTCTATCTTCCTCCTGTACACCCCATCGGACAGGAAAAACGAAAGGGCCGCAACAACACCACCCAGGCGGCACCTGGTGATCCCGGTTCTCCCTGGGCGATCGGCTCCGCCGAAGGTGGTCATACGGCGCTTCATCTTCGCCTGGGGAGCAAGGAAGATTTCCTTGCCCTGGTCGAAGCCGCGAAAACCTATCAGATGGAAATAGCCCTGGATATCGCCTTTCAGTGTTCCCCCGATCATCCCTGGGTTAAGGAGCACCCCCAATGGTTTGTCCATCGTCCTGACGGTTCAATCCAATATGCTGAAAATCCCCCCAAAAAATATGAAGATATTTATCCTCTTGATTTCGAAACCGACGATTGGGAAGCTCTCTGGAATGAGTTGCTCCAGGTCTTTCTTTATTGGATCGATTGTGGCGTTCGGGTTTTTCGGGTTGATAACCCCCACACAAAATCTTTTCCCTTTTGGGAATGGCTCATTGAGCGGGTTCACGAGAACTGTCCCGAAGTAATCTTTCTGGCCGAAGCGTTCACGCGTCCCAAGCGCATGTACCGCTTGGCCAAGGGTGGTTTCACGCAATCCTATACGTACTTTACCTGGCGAAACAGTCCCGAAGAGTTGCGCCAGTACCTGACAGAGCTTACCCGTGAAAAGCCGCGGGAGTTCTTTCGGCCAAACTTCTGGCCCAATACTCCCGATATCCTTCATGAAGATCTCCAGTCGGGAAAACCTGCGGCTTTTATAGCGCGCCTGGTCCTGGCAGCAACCCTGAGTTCAAACTATGGAATCTACGGACCCGCCTACGAGTTGCTTGAGCACAAACCGGTCCGACCCGGGAGCGAAGAGTACCTGAACTCCGAGAAGTACGAGATTCGCGCCTGGAACCGGCAAGATCCCCGGTCCATCGCGCCCCTTATCGCCCGGGTAAACGAGGTCCGGCGAAAAAACCCGGCTCTTCAAAGCAACAGGAACCTGCGGTTTCATGCCGTAACCAATCCTCACCTGCTTTGCTACAGCAAGACCGATGACGATGGCGACAACATTATCCTGGTGTGTGTAAACATGGATTATTCCCGGATCCAATCGGGGAAGGTAGAGTTCTCCCTGCCCGCTGTAGGGCCGCATCCACATCAGCCCTTTGTTGTGAGGGATCTTCTGAGCGGTCATTCCTGGACGTGGCATGACTACTGGAACTATCTGGAATTGGACCCCGATCTTTCGCCGGTTCATCTCTTTGTCATTGACAGGTGATGCCTTGACCGGTGATAGGCGGATAGATTGAGAGCTGATACATCGGTGCGTAATGAAACGTGCCTGGCAACTTGTTCCGGGGCAGGCCGGAAGATTGCGCTTTCAGGAGATTGTCTTCGATGAGCCATGGTCCGATGAACAAAAAAGGGATTGTCCTCTCCCGGAGACAGTGGGATAGCTTTGCTGATGAACTGCGGCATCCGCTGGAAGCTGTGTTTCTTCTGCCGTATCTGCAGCAAAGTCGCTGGTTTCGGGACAAAGCCCGCCATGTAAAGAGTCTGGCGATCGTGGACACGGTGCTCAGCAAAACAGGAGAGACAACTACCTGGCTTCTGGTGGTTCAGCTCTTCTTCATCGATGGTCGGGACGTATTCTATTTCGTGCCCCTGGCCCTGGCCCTGGGGGATGAAGCCCGAGAAATTCAGAAAGACTATCCTCTGGGGATTGTAGCTCCTGTGCGGTTTCATGACGCAGAGGGGGTTTGCTTCGATGGCCTCTGCTGCCCCGAAGTCCAGGAGCTCCTCTTGACGTCCCTCATCTCCGGTGCTGTTCTCCGGGGAGCTGCAGGGGCGATTGAGGCCGCTCCCGCAGGTTCGCTCCGGGGAGAACTCCCTGAAGCGTTTCTGCCTGCACGGCTTCTTCGGGGCGAGCAGTCCAACTCGGCCCTCTTGTATCGGGAAAAGGCCTTTCTCAAGATCTATCGGTCTCTTGAGTCGGGAGAAAATCCGGAGGTCGAGATTCTTCGACACCTTGCAAGAAACAGTCTTGCCAGTAGGTCAGCAGCGTGTCGGGTTCCGCAATATTTGGGTAGTCTTGATTATCGCTTCCCCGGAGGAGAGAGCGCTGCCCTGGGCCTCCTGGTGGAGTATGTCCCGAACAGGGGCGATGGCTGGGAGTACGCCACGAGAGAAAGTGCTGCCTTCTTTCTGCATCTTCTTCAGCAGTCTCCTTCCATGGACGACGCGAGCGCAGGCTCTGTCGGAGAGGTTGGGGAGGCTTTTTTTTCTGTCTCGGGGGGGCGAGGGAAAGAGTTTCTGGAAAAAATTGCGCTTCTCGCGCGCCGTACGGGTGAATTGCACCGAGCCCTGCTTCAGGGGGCCGACTGCCCTGATAGTGAAGCTTTCGGGGCGGAACTTTTTACGGTTGATTGCCAGCGCTCACTTGTTTCTTCTCTCCAGGCGATGACTCGCCGGGTTTTTGGGCGGGTCAGGGAACAACTAGCCTCGTTCCCCGATGGGATGGTTCCTTTGGCTGAAGAGTTTGTCGGAAAGGAAGAGACCCTTCTTTTGTTTCTTTCCGGGTGTCTCTCCGAGTGGGCCGGTCGGTCCGAAACGATCTGGAAGATTCGCCTGCACGGTGATTATCATCTGGGACAGGTGCTTTTCACCGGTTCTGATTTTGTCCTTACCGATTTTGAAGGAGAGCCGGCCCGCCCGCTTCAGGAGAGGCGACAAACCGCTTTGGCCCTTCGAGACGTGGCGGGAATGCTCCGGTCTTTTCACTACGCCGGGTCGCTCGGATATCGTCAGGTTTCCTCAGCGAATCCCGAGTCCCCCGGGGCTTTGAATTCCTGGGTTGAGTACTGGTACGCAAGGACTCAGGTCGTTTTTCTGGAGGCCTATCTGAAGGAGGTTCGGGGGGCGGGCGTGGTGCCGGAAAACTGGTGTGATCTTCAGCTCCTTCTGAAGGTTCACATGCTCGAAAAAGCAGTCTACGAAGTGGATTACGAACTCGATAATCGACCCGAGTGGATATGGGTGCCCTTAAAAGGAATTTGTTTTATTCTGGAACATGAAATCTCTCTCGAAGCCTTCTAAGTAGAGTGATTTTTCCCAAAAATACAAATGTTTCCCCTTGTCGGTTGTCGACTGCTTTAATGCGTCAAAAAATATCGGAAAAAAAGGCCTTCTTGCTTGCGGCTATATCCATTTTTCTCTATAAATATTGATTAGCAATTTCGAAAAGGAGTGAATTGATGGGTAAAATGCATATTTTCCGCATGACCTTGGCCTGCCTGGCGGCATCGATCATGATGCTTTTTGTGTCCTGTGGTGGTCGAGCCGATATAGCTGACGAGGATATGGGAGCGCCGGTTCCGAATCTGGTGGTCCTCAGTTCCCTCCCCGAGGCGAACAGGGTCAATTACGAGATGGCCCAGGAGCTTGCCGAGGAGCTTGCAAAGATCGGGGTAACCCTGGAGGCTCGGCCCACAGATTTTTCTGTTCTTCTCGATGTCCTCTACGGAGAGGATATGGACTACGATGCCTACACGATCGGCTGGTCTGGCCGGGTGGAGCGGCTTGATCCTGATATGTTTATTCACTCTATCAACCATTCTGATAACGCCGTTGCCGGAGGAAACAACACCTGCCGTTTTTCGAACTCCGAGTTTGATATCCTCGCCGATGCCCAGCGCCAGGAGATGGACGTAGAGGCTCGGCGCGAGATCGTCTGGCGGGCGCAGCGGATATTGGCCGAGGAAGTTCCTCGCATAACTCTCTATTCGCGGGCCAACGTCCAGACCTACGATAAGACGCGCTTTACCAACATGGTGAATATGTCCGGTGAGGGGCTGTTCAATGAGTGGAGCCCTCTGGTGATGGAGCCCCTCTCGCAGGATCACACCGTTCCCGTGGTTGCCAGCAACATCAACATTACCAACTTGAACCCCTTCGCTGCCCGCAGCGTCTACGATTGGCGAAATCTCCGGCTCATCTACGACAAACTGGTCCGGCTGAGTCCCCAGGTTGAGCCCGAGCCCTGGGCCGCCACGGGGTGGGAGATCGTGGAAGACACTGTTGTGGATGTCACGATCCGAAGTGGAATGAGTTTCCACGATGGAGAGCCTGTAACGGTAGACGACGTGGTCTGGAGCTATCAGACCTGGATGGACCTCCCCGACAGCTACTTCGCATCGTTTACCAATCCGATCGAGTCCGTTGAGGCTCGCGATGCAAATACCGTCAGGTTTGTTCTGAATGCCCCTTATGCGCCGTTCATCACAACCACACTCACCCAGATTCCCATCGTTCCCAAGCACATCTGGCAGAATGTGGGCGATGTCACACAGTACGAAAACGCCCATCCCGTTGGTAGCGGTCCTTTCAGCTTTGTCCGCTTTCGTCCCGGCGAAGAGCTGGTCACCGAACGGTTTGCCGACTACTTCTTCCCTGTGAACATTGATGGTTATATCTTCAAGATTTATGCCTCCCCGGAAGGCGTTCTCTCGGATCTGGAACTGAAGAATGTTGATGTGATCTCCTACGATCTGATTCCTGCCCATATCAATCAGATCAAGAGCAACGAAGGCGGACGGTTCAGTCATCTTGAGCTGACCGAGGCGCCGGACATTGGTTTCTTCTACATCGGTCTGAATAATAATCGCCCTCCCTTTAACAATGTCGATTTTCGCCGGGCCCTGACCTACCTGGTGGATTATGACTACGCCCTGGATGTCCTCCTTGAGGGGTATGGAAGCCGAGGCGGTGGTGGTTTGGTCATTAACGCTGCCAACAAGTTCTGGCACAATCCCGAAGTGCCGATCTACGACACCTACGATCCTGAGAAGGCTCGGGAACTTCTTGCCGAGGCAGGGTTTACCTGGGATAGCACCGGCCGCCTCCGGATGCCTCGCTGAGCAGGTGTCCTGGAGAAACGGGCGTTGGGGCCGGTGTAAGCCGGCCCCATTCCATTCATAAAGGAGATAAAACTCTGTGCTACCCTATATAGCAAAACGATTGATGGTCATGGTGATCATGCTCTTCCTTATTGCAACCATGATCTTTCTTATGTTCCGTACAATGCCCGGCGATCCCACAGCGTCCATGGTGGATCCCTCCATACCTCGCGAGGCGAGGCAGGCTCTCCTTGAACGATATGGGTTGCATGAAAGCTTGTGGACTCAGTACCAGATTTTCATGAAAGATCTGGTTCGTCTTGATTTCGGGAATTCCTTTTTTTATAATCGACCGGTCCTTCGCGTGATTGGTTCCCGAATGCCGGCGACGCTGATACTGATGTTGAGCGCCATGCTGGTGGCCTACCTGGCTGGTGTCCTCGGAGGTGCCTGGATGGCGTGGCATCGGGGGTCTCCTCTGGAGTCTGTCGGCGTTACCTTCAGTCTGATCTTTCGTTCAGCGCCTACATTTTGGATTGGCCTGATGGCGATAATGGTTTTTTCTGTTATGCTGGGATGGTTTCCTGCTCAGGGGATGCGATCCACGGGATACACGGGTGATACGTTTTTTGAAATCTTTGTAAACCGCGACTTTCTGCGGCACCTGATTCTGCCTTCGATTGTGGCAGGTCTTTACTTTCTTGCTACCCCTCTTCTGATCATGCGGAACAGCATGCTGGAAGTCATGTCTGAAGACTATATCGAGATGGCTCGTGCCAAGGGGCTTCCCGAGCGGCGAATCCTCTATCATCATGCAGCCCGAAATGCTCTGCTTCCAGTTGTTACAGCGGGCGCGCTCTTTATTGGCGCCGCCATAGGCGGTCAGGTTCTCATTGAGGTTGTATTCAGTTGGCCCGGTTTGGGACGAGAGATCGTGCAGGCCGTAACCCGTTCGGACTATCCCCTGGCACAGGGAATTTTCATCATCATCTCAGCGATCATGATGTTCATGAACCTTGTGGCGGATGTGGTATACGCCTTCCTGGATCCGCGGATCACCTACCGATGAAAAGGATGTGAAGGCAATGAAAATGTTAACACGGCATATTAACAAGCAAAGTTCCCTTTATGTGTTTCTGTCAAACCTGAAGCAGGACAAGCTGGCTCTGTTTGGAGTTGTGCTCCTGATGGCCTTTGTGTTTGTGGGGGTTTTTTCGGAGCAATTGGCTCCTCATGGTCCCCGGGATCGACATTACCACGAGGAGGGCGGCATTCGCCGTCTTGAGAGCCCTTCCTGGGACCACCCTTTCGGGACCACCGATGTGGGGCGGGATATTTTTAGCCAGGTGATTCTGGGTACCAGAACTGCCTTGATGGTAGGGTTTCTGGCTGCCTTGCTGGTAACAATCGTGGGCTCTGTCATAGGAATTATTGCGGGGTATTTTGGAGGGTGGATTGACTCGCTTCTTATGAGAGTAGTCGATTTTTTCTATGCGATTCCATTTATTCCCTTTGTAATTGTTCTTGCAGCGGTGTTGCAGCCCAGTATATGGAATATCATACTTGCGGTTTCGCTTCTGTCCTGGCGAACGGTAGCACGGATTGTGCGTTCACAAGTCCTTTCCATCGCCCAGAGGCCCTACATCAAAGCAGCTCGTGTTGCAGGGGCCGGTCATCTGCGCATCATGGTTCGGTATATTCTTCCCAATGTTATTCCTCTGGTGTTGTTGGAGATGGCCTTCATGGTTAACTGGGCGATCATGGCAGAGGCGAGCGTCTCTTTTCTCGGGTTTGGAGATCCCCGGGTGACAAGTTGGGGGCAAATTCTCCACATCAATTTTATCTCGGGTTATTCCCGCCAGGCCTGGTGGTGGACGATCCCTCCCGGGATGGCAATTGTGTTTCTTCTGCTCTCGATCTTCTTTGTAGCGCGGTCCCTGGAGGCCGTAGTAGATCCGCGATTAAGGAAACGATGAGAATGTTGGATGTTCAGAATCTCAGTGTTGAGTACAAGATTCAGGGGGGAGTGCTTCGGGCTGTCGAAGATGTTTCCTTTACCCTGAAACGGGCCGAGAGCCTGGGGATTGTCGGTGAGTCGGGGTGCGGAAAGAGCACGATAGCGAAGGCCTTGTTGCAGCTTTTGCCCAAAAACGGAAGAATTTCTGCAGGGCACGTACTGTTTGACGGAGAAGATCTGGTAGGGAAGAACCCGGAAGAGATGAGGAAGATGCGTCAGAAGCGCATCGCCTTGGTCTCGCAGAGTGCCATGAACTCCCTGAATCCTGTCTACACCGTGGGGACGCAGATCATCGAGGCTATTCGAACCCACTCACGAATGACCGAAAAGGAAGCCTTCGCCCGGGCGGTTGAAGTTTTTTCCATGGTTGGCCTGGAGGAAAAACGTCTCAAGAGCTTTCCTCATCAGCTTTCCGGAGGAATGAAGCAACGGGCGATCATCGCCATGGCCCTTTCCCTTGAGCCGGATATAATCATCGCCGATGAGCCTACCACCGCTCTCGATGTGGTCGTTCAGGGGAGAATTCTCCAGCGCATCCAGAAAATACACAAAGAAATCTCCAGTTCCATGATCTTCATCACCCACGATATCTCTGTAGTGAGTGAGGTCTGCGAGACAATCATGGTGATGTATGGGGGGCGAGTGATGGAGATCGCCGATACGAACAGTTTTTTCCGCGCCCCCTACCATCCCTATTCCCTGGGGTTGCAGAATGCCTTTCCCAGTATCACCGAGATCGGACAGGAGGAGCTGGTGGCGATTCCTGGCTCCCCGCCCAACCTCTCGGAGCCACAGCAGGGCTGCCGGTTTCATGTGCGATGTCCTTTTGCAACTGAAAGATGCAGTCTTGAGGAGCCTCCTCTTGAGGAGGTCAAGGAGAATCATTATTCGGCCTGTTGGTATACCGATAAGGTAGAATCCTTCCGCCGGGAAGCAAAAAAACGGGATACCTGGGAATCTGTCCGAGCAAGGATTGAGGAGCAGATCCTGCAGGAGGAGACCAGCGAAGAAATGAAGGGGGCCGGCATATGAGCGCCACGCCGATGATTTCGATTGCAAACTTGAGTAAGCATTATCCCCTTCGGCGGGGCATCAAGGATATTTTCCGGCAGGACCATCAGGTGGTGCGGGCCGTGGATGACGTGTCTCTGGATATAGCTCCTGGCGAAATTCTTGGACTTGCTGGCGAGAGTGGGTCGGGTAAAACCACTACGGGCGAGATCATTGTGCGGCTTCAGGAGGTAACATCGGGGGAGATAACAGTCGACGGGCACCCTCTGGAAGCTTCCTCTCGAAAGGATCGGAAACGGTTTCGCCGGGAAGTACAGATGATCTTTCAGGATCCCTATGAAACGCTGAACCCGCGTTTTACCGTGTTCGAGACCATTGCCGAGCCACTTCGCATCCACGGGCTCAAAGACAAACAGGAGATTGCCCGCCGGGTAAGCGAGTGTCTTACCATCGCCGGTCTCAAGCCTGCAGAGCATTACCTTGACCGATTCCCCCATGAGATGTCAGGAGGCCAGCGCCAACGGGTGGCAATCGCCCGAGGTATCGTTCTTCGTCCCAAAGTGCTGATTGCTGATGAGCCTGTTTCAATGCTGGATGTCTCGATTCGGGCGGATATTCTCAACCTTCTCAAGCGACTGCGGGATGAAATGGGTCTGACGATGATCTATGTCTCTCACGATCTTGCAACAATCAAATATCTTTGCGACAGAATCGCCGTAATGTATTTGGGCAAGATTGTGGAGATCGGTAAAGCTGAGGATGTTATCGCTCATCCCCAGCACCCCTATACGCAAGTGCTTGTCTCCTCGGTCCCTGTGGCAGACCCTGATTATCAGCGCGAAGAGGTGACTGTAGACGATGCTGTGCCCGATCAGATCAATCTTCCTGAAGGATGCCGTTTCACGCCACGTTGTCCCTACGCCCAGCCTGAGTGCCTCTCCTGCGGTCACCGTCTGATCGAGCGGCGGGATGGCCAGCAAAGCGCCTGCATGTTTTCGCCCCAGGAACTAAGGCCGCGAACGATCGTCCAGGAGACCGCCGGTTCAAAGGGGTAGTGCACGGAAGGCTTCAAGGGAGGGAAAATTCATTCGCTTTTGCTTGTCGGACCGATGTTGTTGGACTACCATTAAAGGGTGAACAGATCAATGATAGGTGTCCGACTGGCAGACCGGAGTTTTTATCCCGTTTTCGACGGGCAAGGGTCGGTGCGGAAGAAACTCGTTCTCACGACAGTTCGGGATGAGCAGGATCGCGCAGAAATATCTCTCTACCGTGTTTTTGAGCAACAAGATCCTGGTTTCAAAGAGCAGAGCGAACTTCAGAGTGAGGAGTTTCTTGGTACGGTTGCGCTGACCAATCTGTCTCCTCAAAAGCAGGGAACTCCCGATTTGGACCTCTTGCTTACCCTGGACGACGAAGGGGTGTTGCACGTGGTTGCCACAGATCGTCAAGGGGGGGGTATGCAAAGTCTTGTCATCCCCCTGGAGGATCGGCGAAACTCCAGCCCCTATCAGCGAATTTCCGAAGGAGATCGCGACTTTCTTGATGAGCCTGAAGACGATTCCGGTTTTGATGAAGACCCCCGACATTGGGAGCCGTCCCCGGGGCATCGATCAGGGCGCCTTGTTCTGGTATTACTCTTTGCGCTTCTGATTGTCCTGCTTTTTGCCGCCGCTACTCTGGTTTTCCGTTCGTTTGCTGCGGGGGATGCCGTGGAGCCAACTCCGGTAGAACAGCCTCCTGACCCGCATCCGCCACAGGAAGCCGCCCCGTTCCAGGAGCCAGAGCATTCAGGGGAACAGGAGCCACTAGCCCGGGAGGACAGGGTAGAACCTGCAAAAGAGGCTAAAGAAGCCGAGCCCTCTCTGGCTGAGGGGGGGGCAGTCCGGGAGGACACGCTGTATCAAATTAGCTGGGGTGATACTCTCTGGGATCTTTCCCTGCGTTTTTATGGAACTCCCTGGCGGTTTCTGGAGATCGCTGACAAAAACCGGATAAGAGATCCCGATGTGATTTTTGCCGACCAGGATTTGCTCATCCCAAAACGCTGAGTGCTGGTTGTGAATGTTTCATGGTTTTGTGACTCCTGGAGCCCCGTGGATCCGCAGAAAGTAATTTTTTTTCACAAACTGCGAGCAAAGCAGTTGACGCGCAGTAGTGGGAGCTGATAGATTCACCCTCGCACGGCAGTGATGCGGTGCACTGACTGAGAGCAACCAACCATGAGTTGAG
>NZ_FTMS01000024.1 GCF_900156105.1 Alkalispirochaeta americana | reverse complement strand
GAAGGCCTTGCGCTTGAGCCGGTCCTCCACCTCGTCGGCCTGGTGCTCCCAGAAGTGGACCTTATCCAGATGCTCCGTCACGCGGTAGAGCTCGCAAAAGAAGGCCCGCACCGCCAGGGTGAGTTCCTGCACAGCCTTGATGCTGATATCGGTGAGCTCCCGGAAGTCATCCTTCAGGAAGGGATAGATCTCGGGCTTCTCGATGCTGAAATGGGCAGCCACCCGCTTTGCCACGTCGGCCACGTTATCGATCGTCTCCAGAAGTCCCAGGACATCTCCCCGGGAATCGGGGATGAGCATCTCCGCGTAAAGCCGGTGCGTGATCTGGCGCCGCAGCTCGTCGGCGTCGCGTTCGACCCGATCGACCTCGGAAGACTTCTTCTCGAAAAACTCGAACTCTCCGTCCAGATACTTGTTCACCGCCTCCTTGAGCAGGAGTGCGCTCTGGTCTATGAGACTCAGGTACTGCTCTATCTCCAGCTCCAGTGTTTTCGCCCGGGACGAAAACATCCTGTTCATTCCTTCCTTGATTCCCATAGGTACTCTATCCTTTCCTTTTTCTATTCTCTTTATTTTTTGGAGCTTCTCCGCCCGGGGCCGTTTCAATTTCGACTGACACGCCCGGGCTGAATCGTTCTCAACCGTCCAGCATGTCGGGGTAGTTGGTAATAACCCCGTCGATCCCCATCCCCTGCAGGGCCTGGGCCGTTTCCCTGGTGTTCACCGTCCAGGAATAAACCTGCAACCCCTGGGCATGAAAGAGATCCACAATGGGGGCGCTCACGTAATCGTGATCCAGGTGAACACTGTAGAATTCCACCCCCATCTGCTCGAAATACTCCAGGGGATTCATCAGGTTTGCCTCATAGAGACAGCCCAGCTTCACCGTTTTATCCAGCTGGTGAACCTTGCTCAGACACTCGTGGTTAAACGAGGAGATCACGGTGTGCTCCAGGCGGTTGTTCTTCTTCAGGATGTCCACCACGGGCGTCTCAATATCACGCCGGTCGAAGGCCTGGATCTTGATCTCCACGTTCAGCAACAACGTATCAGGAATGAGATCGATCACCTCCTGAAGCGTGGGCACCCGGGTCCCCGCAAAGGAGCTATCCTTCCAGCTTCCCGCGTCGTGGGCCTGGATCTCTTTCAGGGAGAGATCCTTCACCGCGCCGGTTCCGGAGGTGGTCCGGTCCAGGGTCCAGTCGTGGATTACCACAACCTGGCCGTCGGCAGTGAGCTGTACGTCCAGCTCGAGACCCTGGGCGTTCTGTTGAATTGCCCGTTCCATGGCGGGCAACGTGTTTTCCGGAGCATACCCCGATGCTCCCCGATGAGCGATAATACGCATCGTGATTCTCCTTCCTCGGTCCTTTCCCGCAGGAAATGTCCCGATTGTACTGTAATGAAAAAGACAGCCCGACTGAAAAATCCGGCAGGAAAAAGCCTGCCCGAAAAAGTCTGACTATAAGACAATGAATTCTTAACAGACAAACCGTTACCGGCCCTCCGGAAAATCTCCCGAAAGGCCACGCTCCACCAGGCATCCCAATGTGGAAGGATAGGTTGTCCTGAAAAGACCCGCAGGAAGCACCGCAGACACAACGGAGCCACCCAATTCCCTCAAACGAGAAGGGGATTGTATCACGGATATCACCATGGGGCAAACAAAATTTTCCGCACCATGAACATTTTTCCACGCCATCAGAAGTCCCTCATCACCTCTTCCACAGAAAGCCCTTCGTTATGAACGGGCAAACTGATCGTGAAGGACGCTCCCTGGCCCGGAGCGCTTTCCAGAACAATTGTCCCCCTGTGGGAACGGATAATGTCCCACACGATAGAGAGCCCCAGGCCCGTGCCTTTTCCCACGTCCTTTGTGGTAAAGAAGGGGTCAAAAATGCGCGACTGGTGCTCCGGGGGAATCCCCGGGCCGTTATCGGAGATCTGGATCATCACCTGATCCTCGTCCAGCCCCGTGGTAATCCAGATATCTCCCTGATCTTCAATTGCCTGGGCCGCGTTTACCAGGAGGTTCACAAAGACCTGGTTTAACCGATCGGGGCGGCAGGGAATCTCCGGCAGGTCTCCGTAATCGCGATGGACCGTAACCTTGTACTTGAGCTCGTTGTTGATCACCCGCAGGCTGGTCTCGATCAGCTCGTTAAGCTGGGCGATCGCCTGGTGGCCGTCCTCCATGCGGGCAAAGGTCCGCAGGTTTCCCACGATGTCCTCAACCCGGCGGGTTCCCTCCTGGATATCGCCGGCCATCTCCTGAATCTCCTGGAGCACCTCCCCCAGCTCGTCCCCGGCAGGAGGGGGCTCCTCCTGGCGAGCCAGCTGCGCCACCAGACGGCAGTGCTGCACCAGGGTGGAGGCGTTGCTCTTGATAAACCCGATAGGGTTATTGATCTCGTGGGCGATTCCCGCCGCAAGCTGGCCGATCGAGGCCATCTTGTCGGCCTGGACAAGCTGGACCTGGGTCTGCTTGAGGGTCTCGTAGGCCACGTTGAGATCGCTGGTGCGTTCCTGAACGCGCTTTTCCAGATCGGCCGAATAGGCATTGAGGAGCTTTTCTATGTCCCGGCGGACAATCACCCCCGCCAGAAGCGTTGCCACCAGCTCCGGCAGGTGTCCCTCCTGACTCCGGGGCTCCACCAGCACCAGAACCCCCAGGATCTCTTTCTGGGCGTAGACAGGATAGATCGATCCGGCTTCGCCAGCTTCTCCGGTTCCACCGGGGAGGAGGGACTTCAGGGGATAGCCCAGGAGCGGCGCTCCTTTCTCCCGCACATCCTCCCACCAGGCCGATTTCAGAGGCTGCTCCTCTGGAACCGGATGGTTTCGCAGCCCCTCCTGCCACCATTGGCAGAGCAGCCGCAAGACCCGCCGCTCCCGATGAATCTGAAAAACAAAGCTTCCCCGAGCTCCCATGGCCCGGGCCAAGCGCTCCATGGTGGGAGCAAAGGATTTTTGGAGATCCTGGTAGCTGCGGCTCACAAAGGCCTCGGCGATCTGCAGGAGCTGCATAGTCTCGGTGTCCCGGCTGTAACGGGTTACGTCCCGAGCCACCGAGACCCACCCCAAAATCTGCCCCTCCGCTTCGTGGCGAACCTGACGCAGGGCGTAGTTATGCTTTCGACCCTCCCTGTCGGACACGGAAAGCATGAAGAGCACCACCGCGCCGTGACGATCGGCCCGGGAGAAGGCCCGAATGATCCCCGAGGGGAGCGCCTCCCGCCAGGGTTTTCCCTGAAGATCGCCAGGCCGGGCACCGCACAGCCGGGCAAAGGCATCGTTGCACCCCAGAATGACTCCCTGGCCGGAGCGAACCAGCAGAGGATCAGGAAGAAGCTGTGCCGCCAGAGCAAGGCGCTCCAGATCCTCCACACCACCGGCCCGGTCCATCAGCAGTGAGCCTCTCCTGCCCCGCCGGTCTGAACCAGCAGAAGCGTTTTGTCCGTAAGTTCTCCCGGAGAGCCCGCTGCCAGCACCAGCTCGGCCCGTCTACTGAGGGAGGGTTCCTGCCCGGTATCGCGCACATGCTTGGCCAGCACCCGGGGAGCGTTGAGATCCTCCGGCGAGGCGAGACTTTCCAGAAGCCCCGGCGAAGCCACAGCAAGAAGATCACCCTCTTCGATCTGCACCGACCGAACCCGGCCGGGGTGTTCCGGCACCGTCTCGATCTCGCCGTAGTCGTCCCGGCGGACCACCACAAAAGGAGGGTAGCCGTTGCCGGCGTAGCGAAAAACCGGACCCTTGTTATCGAGGATCCCCACGGTATAGCGGATAATCACGCTGGGGATCTCCCGGGAGACGGCCCCCATCACCGAGGAAAGCTCTGCTGCCAGAATCGCCACATCGAGACCGCTGCAATCCTGGCGGTCCAGCACGGTATGAAGGACCCGCAGCACCATGGTTGCCCCGATCATGGAACCCCGGACGCCATCGCAATCCAGATGGGCCGCCAGGATCAGGAGAAACTCCTTGCCGATAGGAACCTGCTGAAAGAGATCCACCCCCCGCGAGGTCTGCTCCGGCGAGGGCACATGGCGGCAGCCCACATCACACCAGCCGTGGTTGTAATCCCCGCCCCGGGCAGTCTCGCCCCGCAAAACCGCCGCCAGGGCAAGCTCGTTTTTCACCGTCCGGTGATACTCCCGGTTTCGCTGGTGCATCTCGAAGAGATTATAGGCCTTGGTCAGTTCGTAGATCAGGTCCTCGTGATCCCAGGGCTTGAGGATGAAGCTGTTTATCCCGCTGCGAATCGCGCTGGTAATATCCTTGATATCGGTATACCCCGTAAGCATGAGACGCATGATCTCGGGGTAGCGCTGCTCGCACAACGCCAGAAGCTCGTGCCCCTTTGTTCCGGGCATACGCTGATCCGAAAGAACTATCACCACATCAAGATAGTTATTTGCCAGAAAGCGCTGCGCCTCCTCGGCGCTTGATGCCGTGGCTATCTCCAGATCCCGATCCCTTGCCCAGGGGCGCAATTCCCGTTTCAGGGCTGAAAGAATTCCCTGCTCGTCGTCTACCAGAAGCACGTATCGTCCCATGAACCACCCTTTCTCTCCTATCTATTGTGGGTCGTCCCATTGGATAAGACAAGGCTTTTCCGTATGATACCGCCCATGACAACGCTTTGGCAGGACCTTCCCCGACCAATCTTTACTCTGGCCCCCATGGAAGACGTGACCGACACCGTTTTCCGTCGGCTGGTCCGCTCCTGGGCTCACCGCTGGGGAGCCCCTGGCCCCTCGGTTCTCTTCACGGAGTTCACCCGGATAGACTCGGCAATCCGCTCCACCCCGGAAAAGCCCGACGGACGCCTGCGATCCACCCCCGAGGAAGCCCCCCTGGTGGTTCAGGTCTGGGGAACAAACCCGGCGGAATTTGAGGAAGGGGCCGCCGCCCTCGAGGCGATGGGCTTTGCCGGAATCGACATCAACATGGGATGCCCCGCCTGGAAAGTGCGGAAATCGGGGGCCTGTTCAGCCCTGATCGGCACCCCCTCCCTGGCAGCGGAGCTGATCGCCGCCTGCCGCCGGGGAACCTCCCTGCCCATAAGTGTAAAGACCCGCACGGGCATCACCATCGCCGAGACAGACCGGTGGTGCCGGTTTCTCCTGGATCAGGGGATCGATGCTCTGGTGCTGCACGGCCGCGTGGCCGACGAGATGTACGATGGATGGGCCGACTGGCGGGAGATTCGCCGGACCGTGGAGATCCGCGATTCCCTGGGCTCCCGGGCAGCGGTAATTGGCAACGGTGATGTCTGCTCCCTGGACCACGCCCTGCGCCTGACCGAGCAAACCGGCGTGGACGGGGTGATGATCGGCCGGGGGATCTTCTTTGACCCCCTCCTCTTTGCCCGAAACTCCCCCACCCCGCCGCCGCCCTGGGAGGACCTCCCCCTGCAGGAACGGGTGGGGTATCTGGTGGAACACATCCAGGCCTACCAGCAGGAATGGCAGGGGAAACGCTCCTTCGAGGTGCTCAAGAAGTTTTTCCGCAACTACTTTCTGCCCCACTCACCCCGGGAAACAGCCCTCCTGCGCCGCCTCTACACCCTGGGAAGCCCCGCCGCAGTCACAGAGCTTCTCGAAGAGGCCTGTCAGGCAGAGCCTCAGGACCAGAGCGTTCCCGCCAGAAAGGCATCGATATCCAGCCAGGCGTAGTCAGGCACCAGAAGGTCAGCCCCGGCCTGGTCCAGCCCCTGGGTTGGCCCAAAACCCACAGAGATCATCCCTGCTGCGTTGGCAGCCTCGACACCGCTCACGGCGTCCTCAAAAACCGCGCACCGCTCGGGAGAAACACCCAGCCGCTGGCCTCCCAGGGTAAACACCTGGGGATCCGGCTTTGATCTGGTAATATCCAGCCCCGTCACGGCCTGATCAAAGAGCTCTTCTATTCCCAGCCCCCGCAACACCGTAAGAGCATTCTTGCTGGCACTGCCAAGGCCGATCAGAACGCCCCGGCGTCGCAGCTCCCGGATACAATCCACCGCTCCCGGCACCAGGGCACTCTCGTCCACCTCCTGGAGGTAGGTCTTGTAGTACTCGTTCTTGCGGTGGGCCATCTCCTCTTTCTCTTCCCCCGTGGCGCTCACCCCGTTGGAATCAAGGATAATCTGGAGCGACTCCATGCGGGAGACCCCCCGCAACTGATCGCTCACCTCTTCGGGAAAACGCCAGCCCTGGTCATCGCAGAGACGCCGCCACCCCCGGGAGTGATACTCGTCGGTATAGACCACCACGCCGTCAAGATCAAAAATTACAGCTTCTATCGTCACTTTTGTCGTCATTTTTTTCGTCATACCGGAAAGTGTAACGGCCAGACCGCTCCGGGGCAAGACGACCCCTCAGCGCAAGACGCCCCCCCAGCGCAAGACGACCCCTCGGGGCACGGCAACGCTTCGGGGCACGGCCGGACTCCCTCCGCAGAACCTCCTGGTAGAGATCCAGCATCTGCCGGGCCACGGCAGCGCCGTCGAACCGCCGGGCCATCGCCAGGGCTGCCCGCGAGGCCCCCCTGTGGAGATCATCGCCGGTACAAAGCGCCTCCAGAGCCTCGGCAAAGGCCCGGGGATCCCCCGGAGCAACCCCCAGGCCGTTCTCCCCCACCAGCTCCCTGATACCCGCCACATCGGGAACCACCACGGGAACTCCGCAACAGATCGCCTCGATCACCGTCATAGGCTGGTTTTCGGTGGTGCTGGCCGTGGCGAAGACCCTGGCCCGGTGCAGAAGACCGCTTGCGAGGAGATCCCCATGGGGAAGGTATCCCGGGAAATGAACGCACCCCTCCAGGTTCAGGGAGCGCACCAGACCGCGATAGCTATCCCGGGAGGGGCCGTCCCCCACCAGGGCCAGGCGAAACCGCTCAAGGCCGGGCCGGCCCCGCAGGATTGCCGCCGCCCTGATCAGGACATCCAGGGATTTTTCCCGGCCCAGGCGCCCCACAAAGAGCACCGTCCGGTCCGTAAACCAGGGGTAGCGGCGGCGCAGCTCCTCCAGAGAGGGCGCCTCCCGCCGGAAAAGCGCCGTATCCACCCCGTTGGAGATCTGCCGGGGCCGGGAACAGGGAAACTGCCGCGTCAGCACCCGGCAGGCCAGCGCACTGGGGGCAGTATGAGCGGCACAGCGGGCTATGTACCAGCCGTAGAAACGCCAGCCCAGACGCCGCACCAGAGGCACCAGCCTGCGGAACCGCACCATATAGAGCAGATAATCCGCCTCGTGAACCATGGTATGAAAGGTATGAACCACGGGGATCCCCCGGTTTCGGGCGGCCCGCACAGCCGCCATGGTGAGAAACCAGGGGCCGGTAATATGCAGAACCTGGACCCCCTCCCGGGTGAGGATCTCCCCCACGGCGCGGTTCCAGGGCAGAACATAGCGCATCCCCGGATAACTCCTGCAGGGCAGGCTCGGAATCCGGTATACCGCCACGCCCCCCAGGGTGGGCTCGCGGAACTCCCCCGTGTCGGGCACCAGAAAGATCACCTCATGGCCCAGAGCCCGGAGGTTCTCCGCCAGGTTTTGCCCCGAGGTGATAATACCGTTCACCACGGGGTGGAAGATCTCGAAGACCAGGGCAATCTTCAGGCCTCTGTGCGCCACCGCCTGCCCTACTTCATCTGCCAGCGGTAGGTGATCCCCACGGTGAGGTAATAGATCACCTCGTTGGTCCCCATCTGGGGCCGGTAGATCCAGGGCTCGGCCCGGTTGCGGTCGATGAGTTTGACTTCATCATGACCTCCGGTCGGAGGCTTAAAGTCCCCATTCTCATCACCCCATATCCAGCGCCGGGGATCGTCGTCGTCGAAGGGCGGCTCCAGGCGCATGGCGTTGAAGATAAATCCCAGCTCGCCGTCGGCAAAGACCGTGAAGGGCGTGCCGAAGATCGTCACGGGCCGCTCCACCCGGGCCCGGAAGAGAAGCTGGTGCTCCAGATCGTCCCGGAGAAAGTGGGTGGAATCGGAGATATCCTTGTAGGTGTACTCCTCGTGCCAGGGGTTGGCCGGGCTCTTGGCCCCGTTCAGGACCCACTCCAGCGAGGCGTAGAACCCCGTCTCGCGCGGTTCATCGACAAAGAAGGTGTTGGTGTAGTCCATCTTGATCGCCATGTTGTTCTCGCCGTGGGCGTAGCCCAGGTAGTTCTGGCGGTAGTCGATGGGCATGCGCCGCCCCCCGTCCACGGGGTATTCCACGGCGGGGAAATAGGTAAAGGGATAGGGCCTGCGGCTGTAGTAGAGGGGCGTCTCGTCGGCGCCGGAATAGTTCCCCACCTCCAGGCCATCGTAGACATCATCTCCGGGGGTGCTGGTGGCCGAGAAAGCATACTTGGTGGCACCGGCGTAATAGAGCCCCACCTGGCCAAAATCGAACTGCCGGTAGCCCCCCAGGGACCAGGCCAGGCGGTTCTGAAAATCCACATCGATCCCGGGAATGGAGCTTCCGTTGATATCGTCCACCAGAATCTGGGCCGTGAAATAGCCATCGGGGGTTGTCCGGTCCAGAAAGAAGCCCATCACGTGCTTGCTGTTGGCAAACTCTCCCCAGGGCTTGTTGCCCCCATCCATGATGATCTGGGTGAAGTACATGGGCATGGGGCTCAGAAAGAACTCGGGGTTAAAGAAACTGTTGGTATAGACCGCCCCCTCTTGGAGGCCGAACCGCCAGCCCTGTTCCAGGTTCAGGCCGTAGACCTTGAAGTTGGCCCCCCGGTCCGCCCAGGGGACCCCGTCGGGATAAACCTGATCGTACCGGGCCCCCGTGCCGGGCACAATCTGGGGGTTGTCATTGTTGTATACGCCAAAGGGAGCCACCCCGGGCTCGGAGCCAAAATAGGTCTTGTCGGAGCTGCGGTTGAGCCCCACCCACCGGCTGGTATAGAAGAAGAAATCCCCCTTGTAGGAGGTCTCCATCTGGAGCGCCGGGATGGGGTTGGAGTTCACAAAGAGCGAATAGGGGGTATCCACCACGTCCTGCTGGGTGGTGCGCCCCATCTTGAGGGTAAAGGGCTGGTAGTCCACCTCCACGTGGGCGTCGCGGATATAAAAGTAGCGGTCCCGCATGTAGGGCTCCGAGGGATCGTAGCGACGGTCGCCGATCAGGGCCCAGTCCACAAAGAGGTTGAAGTGACGCGAACGGTAGTCCAGGATCGCCTCGGTGGATTCGTAGACGCTCTGGACGCTCCGCTGGCCCCGCAGGGGGCGGGAAGTTTCGCTGTATTTATCATCATCCCGACTATACCCCTTCCCATCGTAGCCCCGGAGCAGATCGTACTGGCGCTGCCCCGTGAGGGAAAAGAGAAACTCCAGGGCCAGGGTATCGTCCGTGGGCGAACTGAACCGGCCGTGGGAGCCCAGAAGGGCCTCCATATCCGGCCCCGCCGCCGGAACCTCCCGGGGATCCGCAGCCGCCCCATCGGGCTCCGCAGCCAGGAGAGGCCCCGCCACCAGAACCATCAGAAAAGCCGCCGGAACAACCAGGCGGCCCATCAGTCTGTACGCACATGAGTTCATTCTTTGCTTACCTCGCTTTAGCCTTCACCGGGCGGCCTTCTTCAGGGATTGCCCCGGTAGCGCAGGGATCGTGACCCGCCCAGGGTAAGCTCCGCCCAGACATCGTCCTCCCAGCCATGGAGGGAGGGCTCCAGAAAAAACGACCCCCACCTGGGGTGAGTATAGGTCACACGGGGCGCAACCCGCCAGATCAATTCCCGTGAGGCGTCCTCGTAGACCGAGTAGTCACTATCTTTTGGATCATACACGGTATCAACCAGGTTGACCAGTTCCGGATCCTTTCGGGAGAGGATCTCCACATCCAGCCCCAGGGCTGCCCGGCCAAAGCCGGCCAGCTCCATATTCCATCTGGTCCAGGTGACTCCCGGGCCGTAGGGTGAGGTCATGGGCATCATATAGACCCCGTGGGTGCGGAACCGGTAGACCCCCCGGGCCAGGTAGTTTCCCTTATCCTCGTTGTAATCATAGAAGTTTCCCCAGAGAAAGTGGGTGTAGCCCACCTCGCCCGTTCCCCGAAAGCGCCGTTCCCCCCAGGGCAGGTTCCAGGAGACCGCTCCCAGATAGGCGTCGATCGTGGGGATCGGGTCGTCGGGGATCCCCGCCAGCTCCTCGGCGTCGATATCGTTATAGCCTGCCTGAAAATGGAGCTCCACCCCGGGCCGCACGGCCCAGGAGATATCCATGATGAGGCTCATGTTGTGAGGCCCCACATCGGTGTTGTGCCAGGAAAAAACGGGGAAGACATCCCCCAGGTGAAAGGCGTTGTTCTCGCGGGCCACAAACTGCTGGGAGGCCACGCCCAGACGGACCCGCTCCCGGGTATAGTCCAGACGGTGAACCCCGTAGTAGATAATGCTCTGGCCAAACCCCAGGCGTTCCCCGGGCCACGTTCCCTCGGTGTTGGGCTCGAGGCCGCCGGCCCAACCATCATTGCCAGTATCGACCCCCCCGGCAGACGTGTCGAGCTCCCCCTGGGCCCGGCGGTTGTCCAGGGTTGCCGAGATGGAGGTGATCTGGAAGGGCCCCAGGCGGTAGCGCATGGAGAGCGCGTCCACGTGGGGCAACCGGTCCGAGGCCATAAAGGTGGAGTGCCCCGGGGCACCCAGGTGCAGGGCGTTGCGCCCCAGGGTTACGTCCAGGTCCCCCAGATAATGGTACCAGTAGCCCCGGCGGATAAAATAGTTGTCGGCCCGCACCAGCCGGTCCGGGTGAAACTCCAGAAAGTTTGTATCCAGCAGCTCGCCCCGCTCGTAGCGGCGGCGCACGCCCGCGCGGATATAGACGCCTCCCGTGTCGTCCTCCTCACCGTGGACCGCCAGGGAGAGGAAATCGGGCATCGCCAGATAGCGCCGGTAAAAATCCAGGGTATCCTTGCCGCCGAAATCCTCGTCGTCCTTGTCGGCGTTGATCCACTGGGCCCCGGAGGAGCGCAGGTAGCTCTCGAAATCGATGTCCAGGATCGCCCCGATGGTGACCTCGCCGGGCCGGAAATCGACCAGTTCCAGAAACTCCCCCACCTGGCCCGTCATGCGGGGCCGGGCGTCCTCCAGCTCCAGAGCAAAGCGCACCAGATCCCGCTTTGCCAGAGGAAAAGAGGCCGAGGGGAAGACCATCCCCGCCTGGCTGTAGAGATCGGCCAGGGCCTGCACCTCGGGGCTCGAGGGCATATACGTGACATGAGCCTGGAGCGGCACAGAAACAGCACACAGCCCCAGGAGGAAGAAAAGCACTGCATAGGGTCTCGTTCGTCGGTGTTCCATAGGTATGAGAGTTTTGTAATACACCCCCCGGGGAGGGTCAACCCCGCCGGTCTTGCATTCCGCCTCCTGGTCAATTACAACCGGATCAGACAGACCCGGTCTATGCTCTGGGAGACACCGGCCCCGCCGGGGGGATTGTCTTCTATATCGATCGCGAGAACAATTTTGAGTGGACCTATCTGGAGGCAGCACCCCAGGGGTGGCACAGGGGTGAGGAAGACCCCGCCCTACCCTGGGGGCCCATGGGTCACGAGACAGGAGCCTCGGGCAACGATCTTGGCACGGGGATGTCCAACACAGCCCTGATCGCCGGAGTCTCCGATGAACACGCCGCTCATCTGGCCTCGAAGGCCGGGATCAACGGCTTCGACGACTGGTTTCTTCCGTCAAACCAGGAGTTGCACGCCCTCTACGAGACGCTCTTTCGCCAACAGATCGGGGGGCTCCTGCGGGAAAGCTACTGGAGCTCCACCGAGCGCACCTCCGACCGCGCAATGGTCACGAACTTCGATCTGGGCGGACAGATCTCCGGCAGAAAACTCCACGCCTACCGGGTCAGGCCCATCCGGGCGTTTTAGGCAGAGTCTGCCCAAGGCAGAGATTTCCCGGGCCAGAGGCGGGGCCCCTATGGAAGATTCGGGATCTTCCTGATGACAGATAGGGGTTCCTGTTTTACACTCTTTTCCGGGGAGTTTTGTGATAGGGAGCACAAAAAATACGAAAGCCACCATTCGAGTGACAGAAGACAAGGAACTCTACCGGCTGGGCTCCCTGGCAGAACGTGTCCTTGATTCACCCGATGGAGCCAGCACCCGGGAAGCTACAGGGATCGAGGACGAACTCAGCAGATGCCGGGAGCATCTGCAGCGCCCCCGGCGGGAAAAAAAGCGACCCCTTGTCCAGGCCAAGGGCAGGAAAGACCGGCAGGTTCCCCTTTCGCCCCGGCTCTGGGAGTTGCTGAAACAATACCGGCAGGAATACCAGCCCAAGACCTGGCTTTTTGAAGGGCAGAAGGGTGGCCAGTATACGGTGCGGAGCATCCAGGCCCTGTTCCAGCGGGCCTGCAAAACAGCAGGGATTGCCAAGCCCGCCACGGTCCACACCCTTCGTCACAGCTACGCCACCCACTTGCTGGAAAAAGGGACGGACCTGCGGATTATTCAGGAGCTTCTGGGTCACGCCAGCACCAAGACCACCGAGATTTACACCCACGTCTCCACCACCCTGATTTCCCGGGTCCCAAACCCCCTGGATGAGCTGGACCTGGAGTGACAACCTGCGTATGAGCAAAAGATTGCGTATAAAAGAACCAGAAAGCGAGATACACGCAATAGCGGAGGGAGCCAAAGGGAATATATACGCAAGAGTTCGTTTATTGGGGAGTTATAGGAAATGTTTGGCTCCTAATAACATTTTTTTACCAGGCCACCTTGGCCTGAAAGAGAGAGAAGAATGAGTGATGATAGAGAATTAGCAGTAAGTGAAGAAAATGAAATTACTAAATTAGTGACAAAAAAGGTATCTGAGATACGACCAGAATTACAAGATAATCCTTACATTGAGGAAGCTGTAAGAGTACTTCAAGTTGAAGGATATCGAAGTGCGATTGGAAATATTTGGAATGCTGTTGTCGATGATTTAAGAAATAAAATTATTCATCGTAGTTTGCCCCTGTTTAATAAAGAGATGAAGAGCACAATCGGTCGTGAGTGCAATACATATGATGATTTCCAGAATCATGTCAATGATGATAATTTAATTACCGGCGCATATAAAATTGGAGTCATAGGTTGGGAAGCTCAAAAAGTATTAAAGCATTCAAAAGAGACACGGCACATATTTGATGGGCATCCAAGAAGTAGTAATCCATCATTAATAAAAGTCTTAGGCATGTTAGAGGATTGCATTAAATATGTTTTAAAAGAAGAATATCCTCTGGAAATAATCAATATTGATGAATACATAGAATTAATGGATAGTTCTGATTATGACAGAAATTCTATGGCAATAGAGAATTCACTAGGTGATCTGCCAGATATTTATAAAGATGAAATGATTCACAGGTTCTTAACCTCCTATGTTGATGCTAATTGTTCTACTGTTTTAAGATCAAGCATTGAGTTTTGTGCACCAATTCTTTGGAAAGTATTAACAAAATCAACTAAAAACAAAGTTGTGAAAAGAGTTGATGCAGAAATTGGAAGAGGCAATTCAACAAACATTGAATATGCTTTTCAGTTTGTTGAGATCGTGAATGCTCAGAGTTTGTTAAGCCTGCTTTCAAGAAAATACAAAATTGAACCATTGATCAAGGAACTTGAAGAAAACGTTGACAACTGGGAGGTTGAAAATCGTTGTGTAAAGGAATTAAGTCGTTACTCATCAATAATCCCGTCTGAATTGTTGAATAGATATGTAAATGCATTAACTCAAACATATGTTGGTACTATAGGGCATTCTTTACAATTTTCTAGAACGGACTTTTATGCTGATGGTGCGGCATTATACATACCAGATATGTTCCAATATTTTGATGATAGTGCTTGCGATTCTTTTTTAGAATCCATACGAAACAATAGAACATTAAGATCCAGAATTGAGCATCCCCGTAAAATGAGAAGGCTGAGGTCTTTAGGAAATGTATTGATAGACCGGGTATCACAAAATTACCACGATAAGAAAATACTTGAAGCATTAGTAGATGAAGAAAAAGAAGAGGACTTTATAAAGATGGTGAAGAAAAAAACAACATAAATCAAAAAGCACGTTCTTGTCGGTTTTGATTGATTACAAACCGAGCCGGAGCCAAACACTTCCTATAACAGCGAGTACCCGGCTACGCTTCGCTCCGCCCAAATTGGTTCCCGTTGGTCGCCAACTTCGGGTACTCGCGAAACGTTAGATGACATTCAAATCATATATTGACACCTGTAACGTTGCGAGTTACATTTATTGATATGATAAAATCTTTTAGACATAAGGGTCTTGAGGAGTTCTTCAGGAATGGAAACAAAAAAGGAATAATTCCTGACCACTCCAGCAAACTCTCTCGTCTACTGGATCGTCTTGATGCTTCGCTGACGGTGAAGGATATGGCTTTGCCAGGATTTAAACTGCATAAGCTTTCGGGAAAAGAGAAAAATATCTGGTCTGTTTGGGTTAATGGCAATTGGCGAGTCACCTTTTATTTTGAAGAAGGTGATGCATTCATCGTGGATTATAGGGATTATCATTAGGAGTTGATTATGATGACCAAAAGAAAACCAATACATCCTGGATTGCTTTTGAAGGAAGATGTGTTAATTCCTCTAGGCTTATCTGTGACAAAAGCTGCCGTCGACCTTGGAGTATCCAGAAAGACATTATCTGAATTAATTAATGAAAAAGCCTCGCTGAGTCCGGATATGGCCATCAGAATTGGTAAAGCTACAAATACTTCTCCTGAAAGCTGGCTGAATATGCAGTCTAAGCTTGATTTATGGAAATCAGAGCAAAAATCATTAGATGTTCTTCCATTTCCAGAAATCTCAAAAACAAATGATCAGATTATGGAAGGATAACTCGACCTTACGTCATCTAACAGCGTGTATATGCCATTAAAACGGCGTATACACGCGGAACGTTAAATGTAATGCCAGACGTAGTTATAGTGTGGAACCATTCGTGGTTCGACTTAAAAGAGAAGAAACCAATGGCGTCGTGGATAAGTATGCAGTATTGTATGCTCATGAGAAAACAGATGAATAGTCTGTTAAACGGGCGCCTTCGGCGCTAAGAAAATAAGAGGAAGCATTTGTCCGGTCGTTAGTTGACATAAGGCACACAGAGAATTATGCTTTGTGTATGGCCTTCTACTGGAATGAAGAAAA
>NZ_FTMS01000023.1 GCF_900156105.1 Alkalispirochaeta americana | reverse complement strand
AGGCTGCCCTGCCGGACCCGGCAGGGCCGGAGCGACCAGCGGAGCCCCGCAAAGCACGACCCGAGCGAATGCGAGGGGCACGCCCTGCCCCTCCCCCGTGAGAATCCTGGCAGTGTATACAACACGCCGGGGATTACGGAAGTTTTTTACATTCGGGAGCAAATTTGCCGCAGTAATGGGATTTCGGGGAACCTGTGATATATGGTTTAAAGATAAGAGAATCGGAGGACTCATGACTGAACCCAGCGAGCGCTTCTGGGAAGTGTTTTTCGA
The DNA here is from genome assembly GCF_900156105.1 of Alkalispirochaeta americana. Lineage (NCBI taxonomy): Bacteria > Pseudomonadati > Spirochaetota > Spirochaetia > Spirochaetales > Spirochaetaceae > Alkalispirochaeta > Alkalispirochaeta americana. The sequence continues at coordinate 16,194 of NZ_FTMS01000023.1, read as the reverse complement.
GGTTTACGAAAACCTGCCTCGTCAGGGTCCTGGTAACCGCACATGCGCTGCCAGAGCTCTCAGCCTTTGCCGCGATCTGCCGGAATCTCCCGCTATCCTCGATCTTGGATGCGGTGTCGGTGGGCAGACCCTCCAACTTGCTGAAATGATGCCAGGTTCAATCGTAGCAGTTGATAACCATGCCCCGAGCATCGAGCGGCTTCAAGCAGCTATTAAACGGAATGGCCTTTCTCAACGCGTGAACGTTCTTGTCGGAGACATGGCCCATCTGGAGCAGCAACCTGAAAGCTTTGATCTCATCTGGTCGGAGGGTGCGCTCTACAACATCGGCCTTCGGAACGCTCTTCGAGTTTGCCATGGACTACTGCGCCCTGGTGGCTACCTCGCGTTTACCGATGCGGTCTGGCGCAAGAATGCTCCGCCTTCTGAAGTGAAAGCCAGTTTCGACCTGGACTATCCCACCATGGGATGGCTGGAAGACGATATGGTAGCGATACATGACGGCGGATTCGAAATGGTTGGCCACTTTTCCTTGTCTGATGAAGCGTGGTTGGACGATTTCTACACACCTATGGAGACGCGTATTGTCGAGTTGCGCAGCAAATATGCCGGCGACCTCGAAGCCTCGGCCATACTGGATCAACTCGCTGAGGAGCCGGCAATGCATCGTCGCTATTCCGACTTCTATGCTTACGAGTTCTTCGTAGTTCGCCGCCCCTTTTAAAGTCGGCGCACAAGATGAAGAAACGCCCTAACGAGCGGGACTCCGCGCTCTGTCATGATAGTTGTCACCTAAACCTGATTGATATGGAGGTGACACATGCCACGCTACAGCGCCCAGTTTCGTAACTCTGTGCTGAAAAAGCTCCTGCTGCCTGAGGGGCGTTCAGCAAGGGGCGCAAAACAAAAAATGGAAATGGAAACGGCAAATTACCTTGACCAGCCTGGTGCCCTCCCCTCCCCGGATCAGCGTCGGGCCGGGGAGGAGGATAATTCTTTGCGGTGTCCAGGTCCAGGGGGGCGCTATAGCTCTATATCAATCATGTTTAGGTGAACGCTGTCATGACAGAGCACAACTTTACAATCGAGTAAAATTCATTATACTATATGTAGTGCTCTAAAGTTTAGAGTGCTAATATTTAGAAGGAGGTAATGTGCAACCAGAAAAAATCGGTAGACGTAACAGGATCGGGGTAATGTTGATGGTTGCCACCTCGTGGCTGGTGCTGCTGGCATTGCTGGCGGCGTTCGTTGGAGTGTTGCCACTCTGGGTGGTTCTGGTCCCGGCTGTGCCGGCCGCGCCCGGATCACTAGTGGTATTAGGCCGGCGTCGACGCCTTGACGGGCAACAGGAGCAAGAAATCGCTGCCGGACAGGCGGCGTCGGAGACCTATGAGCGGTTGCGTGACAGAATTGTTGAACTGGTAAAGGACAATGATGACCAGGCCCAGGATTTGATTGATGGCGTTCGGCACGCGCTGACTATGAACCAGCGCATGCAGAACGGCATAGATGAAATCAACGAACAGGCCGAGACTGTCAATCAGCATTTGCGGGATACCACGGCAGCGATTGAAGAGATCAATGCTACAACCGAAAGCTTTACGCAACGGGTTGAATCCCAGTCTTCGGCCGTCGTGCAAACTTCATCTGCCATGGAACAGATGAACGCCAATCTGGGGAGTGTTTCCAAGATAGCCCGCCAGCACCGGGGAAAAGCCGCTCAGCTGGCCGAGCTGGCCAGTTCTGGTGAGTCCCAGGCCGAACAGACCAATGAGCTTATCAAGCAGATAGCCGGGCACATAGATGCTGTTCAAGACGCCATAGAAGTTATCAATGGGGTCGCCGGGCAAACCAATCTGCTGTCAATGAATGCAGCGATAGAGGCGGCGCATGCCGGCGATACAGGCCGGGGTTTTGCGGTGGTGGCAGAAGAGATCCGCAAACTGGCCGAGTCAACTTCCGTGAATGCCGTCAGCATTGGCTCAACCCTGAAAGAAATTGTCAATGAAATCCACGAGGCCGAGAAACATGTGGGGCAAAATCTCGGATACTTTGTGCGGCTTCGAGAGGACGTCGACCAGACAGCCAGTGCTTTTTCCGAAATAGATCACGCCACTGATGAAATTTCCCAGGGTAGCCAAGAGGTCGTCAAGGCGACCACAGAGCTGGTCGCGATTACCGAGGAGATTCAGACCGGAAGTCGGGAGATCGCTGAAAGCATGTCAGAAATCACCGGAGCCATGATGGAGATCCGGCAGGCCAGTCAGGCGACTGATGTGCGCAGTGAACGAATTGATGAGTTACTGACCAATAATAACCGGATTCTGTCCAAGCTGGCTAATGCCAGCATGCGTGGGGTGCAGGCGGTTCAGGATCTCGAAGAGGAATTGTACGGCGAAGAAAATGTCAGCATGAATTCCAACATGGTCGCCCTAAATCATTTGCAGTGGCTGACGCGTGTGCGCCGCCTGATTGATAGTGGTGACTACCGGTCAACATGGAAATCATCTAGTTCAGGGGCTTGCTGGCTGACGAGGTGGCTACAAAGTAATGAGGGGCGCCAGTACAGCCACCAGCAGGTTTATTCCGAGCTGGTTACCATCCACAACAACTTTCACAGCAAGGTAGAGCAGCTGATCGGGCTGGCACGCAACCAGACTCCGGCGCGTCGCAGTGATGAAGACCAGGAAACGCTGGAGGTGAGGTACAAGCAATTGCTGGAATCTGCCGAGGAATTTATCGGGGTCCTTGATCGACTCGGTGATGAGGTCGATAGGCATACCGAGGAGATTCAGCAACAAGCATTGGCCGAGCAGGATGAAGAGCTGGCTGTGGATATTGAGGAAGCTGGTTGAGATCGGGGCCGACCGGTGTGCGGTGGCTGGACAAGGGGAGCCAAAATGGAAACGGCAAATTACCTTGACCAGCCTGGTGCCCTCCCCTCCCCGGATCAGCGTCGGGCCGGGGAGGAGGATAATTCTTTGCGGTGTCCAGGTCCAGGGGGGCGCTATAGCTCGTTATTGACGAAACTACATTGCCTGGCAAGGCTTCCTCTGAAGGTAAACCCGTGGTAGGATTCTGGAGCCCGTTGCATTGCAACGAGTGCTGTGATGAGGAGAAGTCGGTGGTGGAAGAAATGCTACGGGCGAAGCATGGCGATCCCAACAATCCATTGCGGATAGGCGACATCGAGATCGAGTGTTACGTCCTCGAAAACGAACAGCGCGTTCTGGTGAGCAGCGGACTATCCAAGGCATTAAATCTCCAAACAGGGCAAAAAACCCACCCCGCAGAACTCCAGGCATTTTTCAAAAAATCGCACTTAAAACCATTCAAGATAATGAGTTATCCAGTCGCGTCAGCAAAAAAGTCAGATTCATTCGTCCCGGTAGAGGAGGGAGTCCGGCAGTTGGCTTTGATGTTGAAATCCTTCCGCTAATCTGCAGCGCGGTGCTTGAGCTCAACCATAAACACATGCTCGATATGCGCTATCGCGAGACTGCTGAAAGGTGTCGGATTTTATTAGGCGGCTTCGCAAAAATTGGAATAATCGCTCTGGTCGATGAAGCCACCGGGTACCAGTACTCTCGAAAAAAAGACGCTCTACAACAGATCCTTGACCGCTATCTATATGAGAAGCACGCTACATGGGCGAAACGATTCCCGGATGAGTTCTACCGTCAGATATTTCGCCTTCGCGGTTGGGAATATGCCCCTCAAACAATCAAGAGGCCAGGTGTGATCGGCACTATTACCAAAGATGTGGTGTACAAACGTCTTGCCCCTGGGATTCTGGAGGAGCTTGAACATCGGAATCCTCCGGTTTCTCCCGGTGTTCGAAAAGTACGCCATCACCAGTTCCTCACGGACGATATAGGTCATCCCACGCTACGAGATCATATCAGTGGCGTGATTGCCATAATGCGAATCTCCGATAACTGGCCCGACTTTAGGCACAAAATAATAAAGGCGTATCCGATTGTTGGCGAACAACATCTATTGGATTTATATAGGGACATCCCTGAAGATGAGATCGATGACTGACAAATCTTCACTATTTACCCCACCCCCCTGGGGGGGCTGACGCGGCCTGCCATAACGTCAACCATCTGTTCCTGCGTGAGGTGCGTAGCGGTTACGCAATAAGCTCCTCTATCACCGGCAGAACCTCCCTCAGCCGCGCAATCCTCCGTCTCTTATACCTTGCCTGCGACGCTGAGAGAGCCCGCTCGCCATACGTCTGGGAATGACCTACAAGCTCACGCACCAGGATTTCCGAAACATCCCGGTCAATGAGCTCCGTAACGAGTGTGTCCTTCAACGAGTACGGAGTCCGCTTCATCCCGTCCATTCGTTCCGGCAATCCGAGCGTCTTCATCATGTGCTGAAATCGTTTGGTGAACCATGTGTACCCGAAGGACTCACCCGACTCGTAGCCCCAGATGAACGGGCCCCGTCGCGGCACCTGGTTTATCGCCTCCACGACTGCCGGGATCAGCGGCACCTGCCGGCCATCCTTCCGAGGGTCCTTCACGTCCGGAAATGTCAACACGTCATCCTGGAGGTGCTCCCAACGGCACAGGAGGACCGCTGAAGGCCGTTCACCGGTTGTCGCGATAACGAACCCAAAAGACCAGGCTTCGGCGTGTGAGAGAGGCCCCTGCGCTGATCCCTTGCGCTTGGCATCTTTGTTGCCGTGGTAGTTCTCGCCGTATCCCCAGGAGGAGGCCTGCTCAACGAACATTTTTCGCAGCTCTGCCGGGGAGAAAATACCGCGTGAACGTGTTCGCTCGACAACCTTTCCGACGCTAGAGGCTGGATTGACGTCGATCGAGCGCCGGTGAACCCCATTGGCAAATGCTTTCTTCACTGCCGATAATGCCGCGTTTATCGTCCTGCTCCCGATCTCGTTCCTGGGAAGATGCGCTCGCTCCTCCGGGGGAATGTGCAACTTCCCTGCCCCGTCACGTTCTCCGCCGCGCCAGGCTTCGAAAGCTTCTTTCTCGTCGTCTCCCCTCAACCCGGAGTACCCCTGGCTGCGGAGATCGGCCTTCCAGTCTTCAAAATGCCCCGGAGTGAGCTTCTCAACCTCGATCTCGGCAATCGGGTGCGTGAATACCAGGAGCTCAAGACGCCGCCGCTGTTCGGCTATGTAGCGCTCAGTTGGGACATTGCCATCTGCCACGAGTTGCTTCACATGAGGGCACCGGTCCCAAACGAAATACGGGTCTAGGAACTCCCGGAGCGTGAGTCCACGTTTATTGTACAGGATCGCTCGTTGATATTGTTCTGACGCGTAGTGATCGGCGTCGGAGCGGTTGGTCGCCTGGCCTTTGGCGTTCCGCTTGATCGGAATCTCAGTGGATTCGTAGTCCTGCCAGAATCGGAGCTTGTAATACCAGTATCTTCGCCCTCGGTCTATCACGGACCAAGGTTTCGATGGTCGGCCACGCTTCGCCATGCTTTCTATGATACCCGAAAATAGGAATAAATTGCCATTTTAATGTACATGAATGGGAAAAGAAAAACCCTTACAAAGCTAAGTTGTTGCTTTGTAAGGGTTTAGAAGTGGGCGAAGAGGGATTTGAACCCCCGACATCCTGCTTGTAAGGCAGGCGCTCTCCCAGCTGAGCTATTCGCCCGTAACGCCGGGAATATACCATACCCCTTCAAAGTGCGTCAACTGATTTCTATCAGAACCTTATTCTGCCAGCCGCCTTACTGTAACAAAAGCAACCACCTGTGATAGTATTCTCAATACGTTATGACTGAAAAAACACGAAACATCGGCATCATGGCCCACATTGATGCAGGCAAGACAACCACAACAGAGCGCATCCTTTATTACACTGGCAAGTCCCATCGCATCGGCGAAGTGGACGATGGCGCTGCAACCATGGACTGGATGCCCCAGGAACAGAACCGGGGAATCACAATCTCCTCAGCAGCAACCACAACCTACTGGAACGATCACCGCATTAACATTATCGATACCCCCGGACACGTGGACTTCACCGCCGAGGTGGAACGAAGCCTCCGCGTCCTGGACGGAGCCGTGGCAATTTTCTGCGCCGTTGGGGGGGTTGAGCCTCAAAGCGAGACTGTCTGGCGTCAGGCCGATTCCTACGAGGTTCCCCGGATTGCCTTCGTGAACAAGATGGACCGCATCGGGGCCGACTTCTTTTCCGTGATCCAGGAAATCCGGGAAAAACTGGGAGCAACACCGGTTCCTTTGGCCCTCCCCATCGGTGCTGAATCTTCTTTTTCCGGCACCATCGATCTGATCACCATGAAGGAGCGCCACTGGAACAGCGGCGATTCTGGCAGAACCATCGAAGAGCATCCCATCCGGGAGGATCTTCTCCTCCTGGCCGAGGAGTGGCGAGAAAAGCTCCTCGATGCGGTCTCGGCCCACTCCGACGAGATAACAGAACGCATCCTGGATGAGCAGGAGGTTCCCCCGGAGCTTATCCGCACCATCCTGCGCCAGGAAACCCTGAAACGGTCCCTGGTACCTGTCTACGTTGGCGCCAGTCTCAAAAATATCGGCGTTCAATCGGTCCTGGACGGGGTGATCGACTTTCTCCCCGCCCCGGAAGAACTGCCTCCCCTCCAGGGAATGCATCCCAAAAAAGGCGAACCGGTCCTGGTGGAGCGCACCGACGAGGGCCAGACCGTGGGGCTGGTATTCAAAATCCAGACCGATCGGGAGGCTGGAAATCTCTGCTTCGTCCGCCTCTATCAGGGAACACTGAAATCAGGAACGGCCATCTTCAACCACAATCAGGGCAAGAGGGAACGGGTAAACCGCATCTTCCGAATGCACGCAAACCGCACGGAACAAACAGACCGTCTGGTAGCAGGCGAGATCGGTGTGATTGTGGGTTTCAAAATCGCCCAAACGGGAGACTCCTTCGGTAGCGAGGGCTTTCCCGTGATCCTGGAGCGGATGCATTTCCCCGAGCCCGTTATATCCGTGGCAATCGAGCCACGAACCATGAGCGAACGGGAACGACTCCAGGAGGTCCTCCAGCTTCTGACCCGCGAAGACCCTACCTTCCTCTGGAAAGAAGATGAAGACACGGGAGAGCTGATCATCTCCGGCATGGGAGAGTTGCATCTGGACGTTCTGGTCACCCGGATTGTGGAGGACTACAAAGTAAACGCGAAAGTTGGAAATCCGCAAGTCACCTACCGCGAGACGATCACCTCCGAGATGGACCATACCGAGGTTTTCCATAAGGTGATCGCCGGGAAGGAAAACCACGCCGAGCTGACCCTGCGTGTATCCCCCCGGAAGAGAGGAGCGGGAAATCACTTTGAGAGCTCTGTTCCTCTTTCAAAACTGCCGGATCCCTTTGCTTCAGCAGCGGCCCGGGGAATTACGGGGGCCTTCAACTCCGGGATCAGTCTGGGCTACCCCACCGTGGATATCAGGGTAGAACTAATCGATGCAGTCTATTCGGAACTCACGGCTACGGAGTTTGCCTTTGAAGCGGCAGGCGCGATGGCCTTCGACAACGCCTGCCGGAAGGCAGGAGCTACTCTGCTCGAACCGGTGATGAAGGTAACCGTGCTGGTTCCCCAGGATTTTATGGGGGAGGTAATCAACGGTATCACCACCCGGGGAGGCCTGGTCCATGCCGTAGAAAGCAGACCCGGGGTGGAACACATCCTCGCCGAAGCTCCGCTCAAGAAGATGTTCGGCTACAGCACTGCCTTGCGAAGCACCACCCAGGGACGGGGAAATTATTCCATGGAGTTCTCTCATTTCGCTCCCGATTCCGGGCGATAGAAACCAGTCAGGCCGAGGGAATAATACCGGGGGTATAACTTTTCCTTGACAACACCCGGGACCAACAGGAGAATTGATAGCTAAATAACAGTCCCAGACAGGAAGGATGTGTTCATCATGGCGTACACTACAGATCGGATCAGGAACATTGCAGTTGCCGGCCACGGATCGACCGGAAAAACTTCTTTTGTCGAGCAGCTCCTCTTCGCAGGAAAGGCAATAGACGCTCCCGCATCGGTGGAGTCTGGCAAGACCGTGAGCGACTACACGCCCGAGGAAATAGAGAATGGAATGTCTCTCCACACATCCCTCTCCTACATTGACTGGCAGGAGTGCAAGGTTAATATCCTGGACACTCCCGGAGCATCGGATTTTGTCGGCGAAGTAGTAACGGCCTTTCGCGCTGCAGAGTCAGCTGTCATGATTGTCGGCGCCCGGGCCGGGGTTCAGATCGAGACACTCAAGCTGTGGCGGCGCCTGGATAACCGCAACAAGCCCCGCATGGTCTTCATAAACAAAATGGACGAGGATCGGGCCGATTACGAAAAGGTCCTGGCAGACCTTCAGGAAAAGTTTGACATCACCCTGGTGCCCATCGCCGTTCCTCTCGGCGCTGCCGATACCTTCTCGGGCGTGGTGGATCTGGTAAATCAGGAAGCCTGGTTTCCCGGAGGAGCGGCAAACCCCGAAAAACCGGGAGAAATTCCCCAGGAAGCAGCGGAAACCATTGGGCAGTACCGGGCCCAGCTTATCGAGGCGGCCGCCGAGGGCGATGATGAGCTCACCATGAAGTATCTGGAAGAGGAGAACCTCACCGAGGAAGAGATCCGCCGGGGAATTTCCGAGGGACTTCGGGCAAACAAGGTAGTGCCGGTTTTCTGCGGCTCGGCCCTTCAAAACAGCGGCATCAAGATCTTTCTTGACTTCCTCTCCTGGGCAGCGCCCTCCCCGGCCGGGGTTACAGAGATCGCTGTGGACAAGGAAGGGAACGAATCAGCCTACACAATCAGCCCCGACGAGGCCTTTGCCGCAATGAACTTCAAGACGACCCTGGACCAGTTCTCGGGGAAACTCTCTTTTGTAAAAGTCATGGGTGGAAGCCTCACACCGGGCGCCGAGTTTGTCATCGACCGGGACGGAAAAAAGATGAAGGCCGGGAAAATTCACTGCGCAGAGGGGAAGAAGCTCGTTGAGACCACAGAACTCTGTGCCGGTGACCTGGGGGTCCTGACAAAAATCACCGATGCCCATACCAACGACACCTTCCACGCTCCCGAGGTGTTCATCCACTTCCGACCCCTTGCGCTCCCTCAGCCCGTATACGCTCTGGCCATCTCAGCAAGCAGCAAAAAGGACGAGGACAAACTGAACGAACACCTGGTGCGTACAACCGAGGAAGACAAAACCTTCACCGTAACCTTTAATCCCGAGACCCATGAGACAGTAATTGCCGGCATGGGAGAGCTTCATATCAATACAATTCTGGATCGCATAAAAAAGAGCCAGAAAATCGAGCTCGAGACCCGTCCGCCCCGCGTGGCCTACCGGGAGACGATTACCAAGTCAACAGAGGTGAGTTACCGCCACAAGAAGCAGTCCGGTGGTCACGGGCAATTTGGCGAGGTCCATCTCCGCGTTCGGCCCCTCGAACGAGGCGAGGAGTATCACTTCGCCAATGAGATCAAGGGTGGGTCCGTATCAAAGGGCTATGTCCCGGGCATCGAGAAAGGCCTCCACGAGGCGATGGAACACGGTGTTCTTGCGGGCTATCCCGTAAAAGATGTGGGGATCGTTCTCTTCGACGGAAAGGAGCACCCCGTGGACTCCTCCGAGATGGCCTTCAAGATTGCCGCCCGGGGAGGCCTGAGGGAAGCCATGAAGAAGTGCGGCCCCGTCTTGCTGGAACCGGTGATGAAGCTCGCCGTGTTCATTGAGGAACAGTATCTGGGAGATGTCCTCTCCGATATGAGTTCAAAACGCGGCCGTGTTTTGGGCCAGGATCAACTGGGAGGGGGGATCATCGAGATCGACGCTCTGGTGCCCCAATCCGAACTCTTGCGCTACGCCATTGATCTGCGGTCGATGACGGCAGGAACAGGAAGTTTCGAGATGGAGCTGGATCACTATGATCCGGTAAGCGGCAAAATTGCCGATGAGATCATCGCCAACTCACACCACGAGGATCGGGAGGAGTAGGCACATCTCCTCCCCTGGCATCCCCAAAAGCGCTGCGAAGAGGCTCTCTCCGCAGCGCTTTTTTTACTCACAGCGAGTATAATGGAGTTCAAATATCTCGTGCCCCTTCCGTAACCCTTTCCGTTCAAAAGCCGTTTCCGGTCTCCACGATTGCGGCGGGGCAAATCCATCGAAGCTGTTCCTGAAGTGTCGGGACACCCCCATAACCTCAAGCATCTGCCTGGCGTAATCCTCCCAGTCCGTTACCATGTAGAGATACCCCCCAGGTCGCAGCACCGTTGCCACAAGTTCAGGGAACCCCTCCCGAACTATTCTGCGCTTCTGGTGCCGTTTTTTGTGCCAGGGATCGGGAAAAAACAGGTGAACGCCGTCAACACTTTCAGCAGGAATCAAGCGCTTGCAGAGAGGCACCGCGTCGCACCGGGCGATCCGCAGATTATGAAGTTGTCGCTCTTCGATCTCGCCAAGAAGCTTTCCTACCCCCGGCTTGTGAACTTCAACTCCCAAAAAATCCCTGTCGCTCTGGCTCTCGGCAAGATCCGCCAGAGAATCTCCCATGCCAAAGCCGATGTCGACGATCACCGGCCGCTTTGGATCGTCGCGCCGGTGGGGAAAGACCCCCTCCCAGGAAATCTTTTGCAGGAGATTCTCATCTTGAGGAAGGTCATCGAAGGAAGGTACTGGTATGCAAAAACGGTCTCTCAGCCCTTCGTAGGCCTCTTTCTGGTGATCACTCATTCGTGCTGCCCGCAGAACGTAGCTGCGAATATTATTCATCGGACTCTTCTCTCCTTATATTCCATGTGGTTATGCGGCATCTGCGGAAATCATCGTTCCGGCTGTTCACGAGACACTAAACCGGATGATGATTCGGTCAGTTCAGGGCCAGCAAAACACCTCCAGCCCCTAGAGCAACTGGGCCAGGCGACCACGGATAAACTCTGACTTCTCTTTCAACCCTACCCGCCCCGTTTCCATAATAATTACGTTGGGTCGTTGCGGATCCAGGGAAACGGATCCCCCGGAGTTTTTGATCAACGAGAGCACGCGGTCTACCGAGACCGATGCTACCTTGCCAAACTCCACCGCTAGACGTCCCTGACGCTCCCTCAGGGACGCCACATGGAGGCGGCGGGCAAGAATCCGTATCTCTGCCAGACCAAGCAAACTCTGGACCTCTTCGGGCATCGGGCCGAACCGGTCTTCAATTTCACCAATCAGCTCTTCAAACTGAACGTCAGTGGTCACGGCAGCTATTTTTTTATAAACCTCCATCTTTTCCATCGGCTCCTCGATATACTGATCGGGAATGAAACCAGTATATTCCAGTTCCAGATAGACCTCTTCTCCCTGATCATCTTCCGAAGCGGTGCTCTTCTCGGCGCTCTTAATGGCGTCATCCAGGAGCTTCAAATAGAGATCAAAACCGATGGACCCAATATCACCGCTTTGCTGACTTCCTAAAAGATTGCCTGCGCCCCGCACTTCCAGATCCTTCATGGCGATCTTGAAGCCGCTCCCCAACTCGGTGAAATCATTGATAATTTCCAGACGCTTCATGGCCAGCTCCGAGAGGGCTCGCTGGTCCGGATAAAAAAGATAGGCAAAGGACGTTCGATCGCTTCTCCCCACGCGGCCCCGCAGCTGATAGAGCTGGGATATACCGTACATGTCGGCCCGGTCTATGATGATGGTATTGACGTTAGGGATGTCGATTCCGTTTTCGATGATCGTGGTGGCCACCAGGACGTGGAACGCACCGCTTATAAAGCGGTGCATAATATCTTCCAGCTGTCGCCCCCCCATCTGTCCGTGAGCAGAGTCCACAATAACCTCGGGAACCAGCTGCTCAAGAAAGTGCCGAACGTTCTCCAGGGTCTCCACACGGTTGTGAAGAAAGAAGACCTGCCCTCCCCGCTCAACCTCAGCCCGAATCGCCCTGGCGATCGTCTCATCGTTGAACTCGGAGATCACCGTCTCTACGGCCTGCCTGTTATGAGGAGGGGTTCTCAGAAGGGACATATCGCGGATTTTCAGGAGAGACATGTGGAGTGTCCTCGGAATGGGTGTGGCTGTCAGGGTGAGACAGTCCACACTGTGCTTGAGCTCCTTCAGTCGCTCCTTATCCTTCACCCCAAAGCGCTGCTCTTCGTCAACAATAATGAGTCCCAGATTATGAAACTCCACCGATTTCTGGAGGATACTGTGGGTACCGATTACCGCATCGATTGCACCCGAGGCAATCCCCTGGAGCACCTCTTTTTTCTCCTTGTTTTTGACAAACCGGGAGAGCATGGCCAGCTTGACGGGAAATCGTTCGAACCGCTCAAGCATGTTCTCGTAATGCTGTTCCGCCAGAATTGTAGTGGGAGCAAGAAATGCCACCTGTTTTCCACTAGCCACAGCCTTGAAAGCAGCCCGCAGGGCAAGCTCGGTTTTTCCGTAGCCCACGTCGCCACAAACAAGTCGATCCATGGGCTGGGGGCGCTCCATATCCTGTTTGATCTCGAAGAGGCACCGGAGCTGGTCCTCAGTCTCTTCATACGGAAAAGACGATTCAAACTCCATTTGCCATTCCGTATCGGGAGGGAATCCGTAGCCCTGGACCCTTTTCCGCCGCGAGTACAGAGCGATCAGCCGATCGGCCAGATCCTCGACGTTCTTCCGGACAGCTCCCTTTCGTTTTTCCCAGCTTTTTCCGCCGATCTTGTCGAGCCGGGGAGGTGTTCCGCCCGATCCAATATAACGCTGAATCAGGTTAACCTGCTCAATTGGAGTAAAGACCGATTCTTCGTCGGCATATTCCAGTTGTATGTAGTCCCGTTCATTACCCGCCGCAGTCATTCGCTTGATTCCGCAGAACCGGCCGATTCCGTAGTTCACATGAACCACGTAATCACCCTCATCAAGCTCCACAAAGGTATCGATGGGAGAGCTCTCGGCCTTGCGCAAGCTCGCCGGGGCTCTTCGCCGTCGCCCGAAGATCTCGTTCTCCTGGATGACCACCAGACGTTGTGCAGGGAGAGCAAAGCCGCCGGTGATGTGCCCCAGCACCACATCAACTGAATAGTCCCGCAGGAGAAACTCGATCCGTTTTTGCTGCGCCTCGGTGTCAGCCACCACGATCACCCGATGACCAGAGCCGGTAAGGGTTGAAAGCTCTTCCTTCAGATAATTGATGTTCCCGAAAAAGGAACGGGGAGGATCACAAGAAAAACGAAGAGCTCCCTGGTCCTGGGAAGAAGCAAGAGAGTCAAAATGCAGGGAAGAATTCTGAACCTGCTGCAGCAAATCTTCGCAGGAGACAAAAACACGATCAGGCCTCGGCAGGGGACGACGAAAGTGTTCTTCGGCGAAGATAGTCTCGAACTCTTTCCGGAAGTTTTCCCCCAGGGCAAGGATTCTCTGGGGGTCGATCCAGATTACCCGACCATCAGCGTGAAGAAAATCCAGGATTGTAGCGCTCTGCTGAAGCTCCTGGGCAAAAGCGGCCGTCCAGTAAGGGGGCGATAACTCCCGTTCTGCAAGATCAGGAAGTTGATCTTTCACGGCCCGCATTTCGGGCCACTGGAGCGCTTCCTGAAAGAGGTCGCGTCGCTCCTCCTGAGTCCAGGCCGTTTCCCTGAGAGGGTACAGTTGAAGCGACGGGATTTTCTCTCGCGACGCCTGGGTAACAGCATCAAAGAGACGGATTCCGGAGATTTCATCGAAATCGAAGACCACCCGGCAGGGAGACTCCCACCCTGGCAGGAAGATATCCAGCACCTCTCCCCGAAGGGCGAACTCACCGTGGACACTCACCTTTGGAACGCGCCAGTACCCCATCTGAATCAGCTGCTGCGATATTTTTACCGGATCGAAAGGAGCTCCTGTCTCCAGCGTAATAATGTGTCTCAAAAGGCTTTTGGGCCTGGCGGTGCGCATCGTCATCGCCCGCAAGGGTGCTATCACAATACGGCGCTTTCCCCGGTTCAGTTCTACCATAGCCCGCATCCGCTCGCCCCAGGATGAAGAACGGGAGGAAGGTTCTGCGTAGGCACTGGTTCCCCAGGAAGGAAGAGAGATTGGATCAAGCCCGAAAAGCTCCAGGTCTCCCCTGAGCGGAGCAATTTCACTCTCGTTGGGAACCACCACCAGAAGAGGCCCTTCCATGTCGCCAAAGATTCGTGAGACCAGGTAACTTGCGAAGGTTGTTTTTGCTCCCCGCACCGAAAGAGGCAAGGGGCCATTTTTCACCGCCCGTGACAGCTCAAGCATCTGGGGATTCCCGCCAAAACGGGAAGTTAACTGCTCTTTGAGTAAGGTTTTGCTGGAATTTGTCGACATTGTGATTGAGGTCCTATGTTGCAAAATCGCCGAACGTTTAGTCTGGCCTATCTGCTAGTATGTGTTGTCTTTCCTCTCTGTATCGAGGCTCTAACAGTCTCGATCCGGCTCTTTGACGAAGATATCTACTTTCCCGACAGCTCCATCTATATTGCGGTCTCAGTGGAGAACCAGACTCCCGAAAGCGCCCAGTTCAAGATCGCTGACAACCGGCTATTTAACCTGGATTTCTCCGTCACTGATTCCTCGAACAGATCCTTGGAAAACTCGAAAGAATTTATCATAGGGAGAACAACGAATCAAGTTTTCTATCGCACAGTAACACTTGAACCGGGAGAACACTTTCGGTTTATCGAGGCTCTGACGGATTACGTTTCCCTGGATACGGCAGGGCAATACCGGATTCGGGCAGAGTTTTACCCCGACCTCTTCCGGGGAGGGGCCAGTCAGCGCATTGTATCAAACACCATTCCTCTCTCCATACGGCCGGGACACTCCCCGGAAATACGCCAGGAGATGCGGTTTCAGGCAATCACCGAAGCACGACTCGAGCGGGAGCGAAAAAGCCCCGACGAGATTGTTGAGTATTTCCTGGAAGCCCGACGCCAGGAGAATTGGGATCGTTTTTTTCTGTACCTTAATCTGGAAAAAATATACCGCCAGAGTCCTGAACGCGACCGCCGATTCCGTCTGATGAGCGAGAGAGACCAGATTGAGGCGGTTCGGGAGTTCCGGGAGACTCTTATTGGCCAACCCTCGGGCGCAGACGCCGCGCTTGTACAAGTTCCAAAGACGTATGAAATCCTTCAGACCAGCTACTCTCCCAACGAAGGTCAGGTAGTGACCCTGCTCTCTTTTGATTATGAGCGTTACCGAGAGCGGAAGCGCTATACCTTTCGTCTTGAGCGAAGAAACGGTTTCTGGGAGATTATTGGTTACAATGTAGAAAATCTCCCAAATGAGGCGATCAACGAATGACCGTGATGCTTGTAAGCGAGAGCGCCGAACTACGCCCGTATATTCAGGAATCCTTAAGCCATCGGGATACCGATGTAATCTGCTACGACAATCCTATCAAAGCCATGGACAATCTTGAGGAGATAGAGCCCCAGATCGTTCTTTTCTCGGCAACAGATTACCCCAGACATTGGAAACCCTTCATCGCCTATCTGCGAAATACCTTCAGTCGGCGGGAGACGGTTTTTATTCTCACCGTGAATAATTCTTTCGACGATGCCGAGGCTGAAAAGGCTGAATACTTGCAGGTGAACGCCATAATCACCGAGGCCCTCTCCAATGAGGAGACAGCTCAACGCCTGAGGGGTATTGTAACACGCTATTATCAAAGCCTGGATGTTCGAAGCGCAGCACGATACATGCCCTCCCGCGACGATTCCATTCGCTGTATCTTTACAAATCCCTATACGTTTCGACTTGTCTGTTGTGAAATAATTGATATTTCCAGCGGAGGTTTGCTGGCACGCCCGATTTTACCGGAGGAGACGTCACGCATTGATACGTAT
Source organism: Alkalispirochaeta americana (assembly GCF_900156105.1). NCBI lineage: Bacteria > Pseudomonadati > Spirochaetota > Spirochaetia > Spirochaetales > Spirochaetaceae > Alkalispirochaeta > Alkalispirochaeta americana. The sequence continues at coordinate 351 of NZ_FTMS01000023.1, read as the reverse complement.
GCGATTATAACTGCTGCATCACTCCTGCTGGGAGCGCAGATCGCATCGATAAAGATGAAGGTTGTCCGGGTTAGCGATAGCATCGCCTTTGAATACGTCGATATGCCCCTGGACACCGAGCAGATGATCTCGTCCTACCTCTCAGAGCGCATGCCCCCACTGTCCTGATTGTAGCCATACATGCGCCCCTGCGGTACACACCGGGGTACCCAGACGTTTTTTACGCTCGTTTCTGGCAGCCGGGTTTTATACAAGCACAAAAAAAAACGTCTGGCGACGACCTACTCTCCCACCTTGCGGCAGTACCATCGGCGCGAGAGGGCTTAACTTCCGTGTTCGGAATGGGAACGG
>NZ_FTMS01000022.1 GCF_900156105.1 Alkalispirochaeta americana | reverse complement strand
GAACTTCCTTCTCATGAACGCCATGGGCCCCAACGTGGCCGGTGTGATCGGATCCGCCGTGGCCGCGGGAGTGTTGCTCGCTCTTGCCGGTTAGGATAGAACAGGCAGCCTGGCTCTTGCCAGGCACAATCGGGGGCCCCATGATTCCCGGGCTTGAGGTTGATCCGGACTCGCTGGTTCGGCTTGCCAACGCCCGGATGCCCTTCGGACGGTATCAGGGGGAGCTCCTTCTGGACGTGCCCCTGGAGTACGTCCTGTGGTTTGCCAACCGCCTCCCCGAGCGGATGAGCTCCGAGGGGGGAGATCCCTCGCCGGGGACGGCCCGCTGGCTGGCTGTGCAATTTGCAGCGATTCACAGCTTTCGCTTTAACGGTCTCGAGGGGCTTCTGCGGCCCCTGGTTGAAGAGGGCCAGGAAGGCGATTCGGCAGAGGGTTATCCCGAAGGATCGTTTCCGGGGGAAGAGGACGATGAAATCGACTGGATCATGAGAATCTTTGAATGATCCCGGAGTGAGGGCAGAGCGGCCCCGGTGGCAGGGCGATCAAGGCAGGGCGATCAAGGTACGGCGAGCGTGTCCTTTCTGCACACCGGTATTAACCGGGACAAATCCCGCGCAGCGGTGTAGAATGCTCATGTGTCCATGAAACAACCTCGCAACAAATGGAAATTTCGTCAGCGGTTTCGTGCTAACGCCTACGGGTGGAGCGCGTCAACGCTGGCAACGCAACGTCTCAAGGAAGCACTTTCGGAGATAAAGGCGGTCAAACGGAAAGATCCGGTCGCCGCCGCAGAGGGTGCAATTATCCTGATGGAACGGATCTGGCCCGCCTTCGCCCACATCGATACCTCCTCGGGGGCCCTCGGAAATGCAGCGGCAAAGGCTGTACAGGAACTCACGGGGATCATCGTCGCGGCACCGGTCGATGAAGATGAGCGTGAACAGTGGCTCCAGCGCCTCCAGCAGGCGATAGCTAATGACGGCGTGGATTACCTTGGGGAAGTGCGGGATCGATGGGGCGAACTGTGCGGTTCGGCGGAGCGCGCTAGCCGGGAGGCCGATTCCCTGCTTCCCGCCGTGCGTAATGTCTGGAGTCAATCTCAGGGCGGGTATTTCAGCGGGACACCATCGTGCCTCTCCTGCCTGCTTGTCTCCGGGCGGTATCAGGAGCTTCTTGATCTGATTGACGAGGCACCGTTCGTGTGGTGGCACTACCGGCAGTTCGGGGTGCGCGCTCTGGAGGCTATGGAAAAGATCGACGAGGCAATCGAGTATGCGGAGCAATCCCGCAGTCTGAATGACCCCTCGGTGGTGATAGCCCGCACCTGCGAAGGTATCCTCCTGCGTGCGGGCCGGGCGGATGAGGCATACCTTCGATACGCCCACGATGCGCACCAGGCAGGAACCTATCTCGCTACCTGTCGTTCCATCATACGCACCTATCCGAACAAGGAACCTCGGGAGATTCTTCAGGATTGCATCGATAGAACACCCTTCGAACCGGGTAAATGGTTTGCTGCGGCCAAGACCCTGGGTTTTCTGGATATTGCCGCCGGGGTAGCCTCTCGTTCACCGGTCAACATCACAACGCTGCTCCGGGCGGCCCGGGACTTCAGCGAACCGAATCCGTCCTTCTCCCGAGCATCGGCAATGGCAGCGCTCCACTGGATGAGCCAGGGGCAGTACTACGAGATAACCGACCGCGATATTCGACAGGCCCGGGATCTTGCACTGAGCGCGGCCCGGGCGGAGGGTTCTCAAAGCACCCTGGAAGAGACATCGCAGTTCATTACCCAGCTGGCCGAGTCCGACGGTACCGACGAATTTGTACGCAGGATCCTGCAGATGCAACGATGACCGACAACCACGGCCCGGCTCACTCATCCTCCTGTACATCGGCAACCAAGTCCCTGGCTACAGCAGACAATGAACTCCCGCGCCTTGATGGGAGTTCCTCAACGACCTGAAACAGCGAATCATCGAGCACCATGTTAATTCTGCGATTTTTAGTCGCCATGACTTCCTCTGCGCAGAAGTAGTGTGCCACCAGTGGTACACCCATGCAATGCTTACGGAACAGATAGCACTGAAATTCTACGGTGGCTACTCACCCCACTCGGATACACCACGCGGCCTTTTCTAAGATACATGCTTTGCTACTGCCTGTGCGTCTTTCCGGGGCGTGCCCCGGGAGCGTCCTTCCGGGCCGCCCCCGGGTCGGTCCCTGCGGGGGTTCCGTCAGCCCTGACGGTACCCGTCACGGCTGACCGCCTGCGGCGCCCCTCCGGCACCTCACGCGGGAGAACGGATGATTGCATGCGGCAGGTCGTTACGCCCCGCTGGTGACGCTTCCGATCTATTCTTTGTAGCATTTCAAGGATATCAGAGGAGCACAGGAGCATGGCCGCCCGATGGAAAAGTACTTCCGCAAATATGTCAGATATAATTGACGAAAAGCTATTCGAATCATAATATGTCAGATATAACTGACAAAATACCTCAGAGAGAGGTGGGAAATGGTAGAGCGGAAAACGTACCTGGACTGGATGAAAACGCACAAAAATACACCGGTTATAAAGGTGCTCACTGGTATGCGGCGCGTAGGCAAAAGTACGCTCTTGCAGCAGTTCGCCGAAATGCTCCTGACCCAAGGCACCCCCGAGGAAGACATTCTCTTTATTGATATGGAATCCCTCAAGTTCCAGCATATTGCAAACGGGCAGGCCTTAGCTCAGTGGGTGCATGACCGATGCGCCGCTGCTCCCGGGCACAAAATTATCCTCATTGACGAAGTGCAGGAGATTGAGTCCTGGGAAAAAACCTTGAACGCCTTTCTGAAAAGCGGAGGCTACGACCTCTATATTACCGGCTCCAACGCACACCTGCTCTCATCCGATCTGGCAACATACCTGGCTGGTCGCTATGTTCAGATTCACATATACGCCTTCTCGTACGCGGAATACCTTGCCGTTCACGGCAGAGACGGACATTCCATGGAAAGTTTTCAGTCCTACATAAAGTTCGGCGGCTTTCCCGGTATCTACCATCTGCCGGAAAATGATGATATCCGTTTTCAGGCCCTGGATGACCTGTACAGCAGCATTATTCTCCGCGACATTGTTGAACGCTACGCTCTACGTAATGTTGCGTTGCTTGAGCGCATTATTCTTTTCTTCTTTGACAACATGGGACAACCCGTGTCGGCACGCTCAATTACATCGTACCTGAAGTCGCAGAATATGAAGGTATCTGTAGAATCGGTACTCAACTACATAGCGTATCTGGAATCCTGCTTTGCCCTGTACTGTGTGCAGCGCTACGACCTGAAAGGCAAACGCTACCTGGAGATCAACGAAAAGCACTACCTTGGTGACATTGGCCTGCGGCACGCGATCCTCGGGTACCGGCAGGGCGATATCGGGCAGATCCTGGAAAACCTTGTCTGCATTGAGCTGAAAAGACGGGGCTATGCCGTTGCCACCGGGCTTATAGACAACTACGAAATAGACTTTATTGCCACCCGGCAGAACGAAACCCTGTATATACAGGTATCCTATCTGCTCTCCAGCCCGGACACACGGGAGCGGGAACTCCGGCCACTGAAAAAAATCCGCGACGCCTTTCCCAAGCTTCTCCTGACAATGGATGAACTGCGCCAGGACGAGGATGGTATTCGTCATATCTACCTGCCGGACTTTCTGCTGCGACCTTGAGGCCCCATTGGCCAACCGGTAACTCGCACTCCGTCCCCCACCGGGATTGCGGACATGCTGAGATGTATGCCGTTCCGAAGTGCTACCGGAACGGGTTTTCCACGGTAAGGGTTTCGAGAGATTTCCCGTCCTGCAGGTCTTCCGAGAGCAGTCGGGTACAACCACCCTCAAGGGCACTGGCAACGATCAGGGAGTCGTAAAAGCCGAATCGGTATCCGACAGGGGGTTCTCCATTTTATTGGTGGTTACGTTCAGCACCTCCTGCACAACCTGGATGCTGATAACCCCCGTTCCGTCTGCAATACTGCGCTCAACCATCTCACGGGCAATACCGCGGCGCCTGGGGTCGGTCTGATCAAAAAGATAGATCAGCACATTGGAATCGATAAAATCAACGGGCATTCATCTCGTCCCGGGAAAAACGGCGCCCACCGGTCGACGCATACTGCGACACATGGTCAAGAAATGCCATCGCCCGGGCCGCCTGCTCGTCCCTCCCAACGTAGTCGTCCAACCACGCCCGAACCGGTGAATCTCAGGAACCGCCTGGGTCAAGAAGGTCATGTATGGGGGCAAAACCGGTGTCTCCCGCATCCTCCCGCACCTCAAACGCCTCTATAACCGCCGCATCCTGGACATCCTCGTAGAGCTCCCACAGGGCCTTCTTGATGACCCCGGACGTGTCCATATGAAGCGCACCGGTGAGGAGCGCAAGCGCCTTTTCCTCATCCGCATTAAACCGGACCGATTTTACTCCCATAATCTGTATACCTCTTCCCGCTTTCCCAGGTGCACCACGGCAACACCCTGATCGTCGAAAAAGAAAATTGCCCGGTACTTTCCTTTTCTCAATCGATAGTACGTCCGTCTGAATGATCCCCGCATCTCCTTCACGTCGAAGAGTTGCAGATCCCGAGTCTGGTCCAGAACCGTGAGCGCAGTATGGATCGTCTTTATCACCCGGGGCGGTATCGTCCGCGTCTTGATATCCTTGCGGACAGCGTTCTCGTACCGGACCATGTTTACAATGTAATACAGATTGGGTGGCAGATCAACAGGATAGCGAATCGAGAACTATATCCAAAGGGTCGCTATGTGTGGGATATACGGCGTGTCGAGACCAGCGCTAATGGTAACGGTGCGGACCCGCTTTCCCCGGCGAGGGCCATTCCGCTACACGCGCAGAAGCAATGGATCACGAACACGAAATGCTTATCAAACTGGCAAACACGCGCATGCCCTTTGGCAAATACGCCGGGCGCCTTCTGGTGGATCTGCCGTAACGGTACCCGTCACGGCAGACTGCCTGCGGCGCCCCTCCCGCGAGAACAGAGTCGAAAAAACGAGAAGTTTTCCTGCCGACGCAAGCGCCGATGTTCTCCGGCGCCTCATACAGGGTATGAGCACAACAGAAAACATCAACCGGACTACCGGCCGGGCAGCGGACGGCGCGCCCCAATCACATCCGACCGTTCCCCTCACCTCGGACTTCGTCTTCAAGTACGTCTTTGGAGGCAGACAGAGCACCAGGCTTCTGCGAAGCCTGCTCTCGGCGGTGCAGGAGGATGCCGGCTACCCGGCGGTTGCCACGGTGCAGATCATCAACCCCTTCAATCAGAAGGATTTCGCCGACGACAAGCTCTCCGTGGTGGACGTAAAAGCCACGGACGTCACGGGAGCCACCTACACGATGGAAGCGCAGGCAACATACCACGCAGCCTTTGCTTCCCGGGCGCTCTACTATTGGGTTCAGGCACGTACCGGACCGGAGGGAGGAACGTGCCGACACACGGAGCTACGGCAATCAGCTTTCAGAGTCGGAGATCTACAGTCGCCTCCAGCCGGTGGTGGGTATCAACGTGCTGGACTTTCGGCTCTTTCCGGAGAGCGCCTCGGCACCCCTTCATACCGCGTTCACCGCGTGCTGTCCGGAAGCGCCCCGGCTCGATCCACTCACGGACTTCCTCATCCACTTCATCGAGCTACCCCGGTTCGAACACCACGGCCGGATGCCCTCGCCGGCGTTCGGCAAGTGGATGTACTATGTAAAGCACCGGGGCAAGGAAGCTGCCATGGAAGACCCAATCATGAAGGCGATCCTGGAGGATACAACCGAGATCGGTGAAGCTGAGAAGCGATATCAAGAGTTCGTTGCCGACGCGGAGCTGCGGGACCGGCTTGAAGCGCGGGACAAAGCGCGTCGGACCCATCTTCAGCTGCTGCACGATGCGGAGGAGAAGGGTAAAGCGGAAGGCCGGGAAGAAAAGCGCCGTGAGACCGCGCGCAAGCTTAAAGCCCGAAACATGTCGATAGCGGAAATAGCGCAGATCACCGATCTCGCCGAAGAAGAAGTCCGGGAGTTGTGAACGACGACCACGCGTTTCTCATAATGTTCACCGCACCTGACGCACACGCCAGGAGCTTCAGCATCTTTCTGGAACCCGGGGGTAGTTTTCGACTCACGTCATTGTATGATGTTCTCTCGGGCCGGCCGGTAATCGGCAACGGATCCAATCGTATTTCGATCCAGCGCCTGCGCATGGCCATGGCCGTTACCGGCAAGACCGCCCGCCACTGGATCGCGACAGCTCGGAGGGAGTATTCGACCTCACGTACCGCTGCAGCGAAAAGAGCCACAGGATGTCCATTCCGGGCGATGACGATCTCATCTTCCCGATGTAGATGGGATGGCCCGTGACGCGTACGATAATGAGTGCCGAGCTATTTCCCACAACATGTGTATTGACAAAGCGTACGCTAAAGCGTACCGTTGCTGTGGAGGAACCCATGACGATACTCAATGCAAGCGACGCCCGCGCCAATCTCTATCGCCTGATCGATCAAACCAATGAGTCCCATGAACCGGTACTCATCTCCGGAAAGCGAAGCAGAGCTGTTCTTCTCTCCGAGGAGGACTGGAAATCGATTCAGGAGACGTTGCACTTGATCTCGATACCCGGGATGAGAGAATCAATTGTCAACGGGATGAAAGAACCGCTATCTGAAAGCTCCCGGGAGCTGGACTGGTAGTGTGGGAACTGGTCTATTCCAAAAATGCAAAAAAGGACGCACGCAAACTCGCCGAGGCCGGGTTGAAGGACAAGGCACAGTCCCTGCTCGCCATTCTGGAAGCCGATCCGTTTCAAAACCCTCCTTCCTTTGAGAAGCTGATCGGTGATCTCTCCGGGGCGTATTCACGCCGCATCACCATACAGCATCGACTGGTATATGAAGTCTTCCGGGAAGAAAAAATCGTAAGAGTCCTGCGGATGTGGACGCATTACGAGTAGGCGTTCCGGTACGCTTTTTCACGAACAAGCACGCTCCGCCCCGGGAACGCCTCCGACGGGAACTCTGGCCGTTCCGGCCGCACCGGAGCCCTACCGGAACGGGTTTTCCACGGTAAGGGTGTCGATCGATTGCCCGTCCTGCAGGTCTTCCGAGAGCAATCGGGTACATCCATCCTCAAGAGCACTGGCAACGATCAGGGAGTCGTAAAAGCCGAATCGGTAGCGTACCTTGACCTGAACCGCACGACGATACAAGTCGCCCGACGGATACACCCGCCACAACGGCGAGAGGATCGTGTCAAAGAACGCCACCGCATCGGTACCCGACAGGGGGGCGGTCGACCGAAACGGTGAATCTCAGGAACCGCCTGGGTCCAGAAGATCATGTATGGGAGCGAAACCGGTGTCTCCTGCATCCTCCCGCACCTCATTCGCATTAAACCGGACCGACTTTACTCCCATAATCTGTATACCTCTTCCCGCTTTCCCCGGCACGGGCCATTCCGCTACACTCACAAGAGCTATGGATCACGAACACGAAATGCTTATCAAACTGGCAAACACGCGCATGCCCTTTGGCAAATACGCCGGGCGCCTTCTGGTGGACCTGCCGGAACCCTACGTGGTGTGGTTCAGGGGGCAGGGATACCCTCCGGGGGAGCTGGGAGTGATGCTCGCCTCGATCTACGAGATCAAGGCCAACGGGCTGGAGGGGTTGTTGCGGCCGCTGGTGGGGAGGTGAACATCGGCGTCCGGTAACCACCAGGTCCCCCGCTACAGTGGACAGCGAGTCACTGAGCGCCATATTAATCCCACGATCCCCGAGCCGCATATGATCCTCACCAACTGGAGAACGTGCGCTACGTATGTGACACGGATGAGCAGGGATACCTGGGGAGCCGGATTCAGGCGTGCCCCGGGAGCGTCCTTCCGGGCCGCCCCCGGGTCGGTCCCTGCGGGGGTTCCGTCAGCCCTGACGGTACCCGTCACGGCTGACCGCCTGCGGCGCCCCTCCGGCACCTCACGCGGGAGAACGAATGATTGCATGTGGCAACACTCTCGCAAGCGCCGATGTTCTCCAGCGCCTCATACAGGGTATGAGCACAACAGAAAACATCAACCGGACCACCGGCCGGGTAGAGGACGGCATTCCCGATCTCACGCCCGACAAGCCGAACACGCCGCGTTCGGCCGTCCCGCTCTCAAGCCACTGGGGCGATTGACCGCGCCGGCTCAAACTCACCGGCGGAGGCCAGCCGATAGATCGTACTCCGACAACTGGAAACGGCAACCCCGTCCAGGCGGCGATGCGTAGTTGCTCAGGCTTTATTGTATTATCATCCCGCTGCTCCCCCTGTGTCAGGATTACCTGCTTTGTTGTAGAAGAACCCCCTCGATTCTGGGGAGTTGATTCGTGTGGTAAATCGGTCGATATACTGAATGGGAGTAGGAGACCTCTGCGTTTTGCGATATTGTTATAGACAACTAGCAGGTCTGCCTGGTGCCGCTTTTTCGTCCACCCCGGCAGAGTATGTAAGAAGACCACGTAATCAGAGGTGCAGGTGAGACGCAACCCACACCGGCGAACACCATTTGTTGGTTTCTCGCACACCCAATTTCCTCCCGTGGTGCGGTCTCTTTCTTTACGTGTACTGGCGATGGTTCCCCTTCGGATCATGGTCCTGGTTGGCCTCCTCTTCCTTGTTACAGGCGTTGCCTGGGGGCAGACCACGTATACTTCTTCTGGTGATGGGGTGTGGAGTGCTGCAACCACCTGGAGTCCCGAGGGCATTCCGGGTTCGGACGATACGGTTATTGTCCAGAACGGGCACACCGTTACTTTGACAGCGGACGCTGAAGCCACAAGCCTGTTTCTGGAGGGAACAGGCACGCTATCTACCGGCATTCATGGCCTGACAGTTTCCGGCCTTGTTAACGGTGATGCTGGTTCGCAGATAACCTCAACAGATGGAGCCATTGATCTAAACCAAATTGCCGCCATGGGAACTTTGGATGTTTCCGGTGGTACATTGGAAATCAAGGAAGATTCATCGATTACGAACCTTACCTTGGCTGGGGTTGGGCTTTCACCGGCAAAAAATGTATCGGTTGGTGCTCTTACAGTAAGTGGTGATCTGACCATTACTGTGGGGGCGGGGAATGAGCTGCGGGTGGATACCCTGACAAACACCGGAAGCCTCGATGTTTCGCTGGATAACTCCCTCTTCGAGGTAGGCAAACCTTCGGATACAGCAAATCTTGGCACCCTTACCATGGAAAATGGCAGTACCCTGGATTTGACCCAGGGGGATTTTACTGCTGCTTCTTTAACGAGTGATGCTGCATCTTCTGTTCAATTAAACGACAGTAATTTGACCATTACTAATTTCACTTCAACCAACACCCCGGTTATTTCCAGCGGTGGTTCTCTCTCTGTAGGTGCCATGGCTGGGGGAAACGGAACATTCATTATAGAGGGGGAGTTTAACGCCTTTTCTGCGCCAGTGGGCGCAACGGTCAGACTTGGTGCTCAGGTGGAGTTTGCTGGAGATGTTGCTCTGAATATGACTGCTGATGGTGGTTTTCAGGCTAATGGTTTTCCCGTGATCTTCAGTGGAACTACTATCCTTACCCTTGGTGCCAATTTTACCTTTGAAACGATTCGAATAGGTACTGGTGGAAGTTTAACCCTGGCTGGTGGGGCAACTACAGTATTTGTCCGGAGGGATTGGGAGAACCGGGGGATTTTTGATGCTGGTGGAAAAATAGTAGAGTTTGTTGCGGGCTCGGGGCCGTCGCAAATATTGGGAAATACAACCTTTTTTGGACTCCGGTCTACTGCTAATGACAAAGTTCTGATTTTTGAAGCAGAAAGCACACAAACCGTCTCGAATACACTAAACCTTAGCCCAGATACAATTACGAGGTATATCTCACTTCAAAGTTCAGTACCCGGTGTTCAGTGGACAATTAACAGTAGTGTCGCAGGTACTAACAACTATTTGTTTGTGAGTGATGCAAACTCTAGTAATGCACAAATCAATGTGGGCGCGGTAAGCTTCAACTTGGGGAATGTAACGGGTCAATGGTCAAATTTTTCTGATGCGATAAATCGCACATGGACCGGCGGTAACAACGAGAATTGGAATGACGATACGAATTGGGACGGAGGGGGATCCCCAGATGCTGATAACCTCAGGGTTCTTATTCCATCTGGATTATCGGTGTATCCAGTTCTGGATGCAAACAGACAAGTCCGGCAATTGTTTCTTGGCGGAATTGCAACACTCAACCTTAACGACCACACACTAACCCAACAGGATGGGCTCCGCAACAACGGCACGATAATATTTGAAGGAACAAACTCCGCATCAACACAAGTCGCTGCGAATAGTGGTACGGTACGTTACCAGGGTGACTTTGATTACACTGCTGGTGTCGGTTGGACTGGTGCTCAGTACTTCAATCTAACAGTTGCAGTAGAGTCAACTCGAACACTGACTGCAGTCGATGGCATGAACATAAACGGATCGCTCTCGGTTTTGAGTGGTGCCTTGGGGCTCGGAGGACATACAGTTACTGTTGGGGGCAATATTTCGTCATCGGTTGCTGAACCTTTTTCGGGAACCGGTACCATCCGGATTGCCAACAACGCGGTCAGCAACACCTCCGGTGCTCTCAACTTCCATAATCTCACCATCGATACCGGAGCTGTTCTCAACCTCGGTGGCGATATTTCAATTAGCGGGAATTTCGTAAACAACGGTATCCTGAACACCAATGGGTACAAGGTTACCTTCAATGGTACTATCGGTACCCCTGAGCTGTCTGGCAACGTCACCACCTTCGATTCCATAGAAATAGCAGACGCATCCAGCCTGACTGTAAATCAAACTATTCGCCTGCGGGGAAACTGGACCAATAACGGGACATTCACTCCTGAAACAAACACCGTGGAGTTTTTGGCAGGTTCGGGCCCTTCGACAATACGCGGGGAGACCAGCTTTCATACGCTCAGGAGCGTTGCTCCCGGAAAGGATCTGGTTTTTGAGAGTGGCCGGACTCAAACCATTGAGAACCTCGTCTTGAAAGGCTCCTCCGACAACCTGATCAGTCTGACGGCGACCGGATTCGATCCTTTCGTCATCGCCCATGGCTCCGTTGCCGGTACCGACGTGGACTATGTTTCTGTCTCGAACAGTGACGTAACCGGCACCTACATAGATGCGAAGTTCAACTCGGTTAATGGGGGGAACGTCACAATCGGGAGCGACGACCCCGTAACTCCCGGCTGGATCTTCCGGCGAGACGTGTACCAGTGGACGGGATCGGTAGACACATCCTGGACTACTCCCGGGAACTGGACGCGAGCAAGTGGTGATCCTGTTACCCAGGCCCCGGGCATCATTGACTGGGTGCTGATTCCCGGCGGACGTACACGATACCCGGAGATAATCGCACCAGTATCGGTGGCAAATCTGAATGTCGCTTCCGGCGGCGAGTTGACGGTGGCAGGCGATGGCAACGTTCAGACAGGATTTTTGAACAACGAGGGGCGCATCGTTCTTGATGGAACAGGAACGATCAACCGCACCGACACCGATTCGGGAATCTTCGTCTTTCGAAATAGAGACGTGATCAATTTTGGATCGGTGGATTACTTCAATCTGGAGATCGCCGAAGGCACGGCCCAGCTACCGAGTGAAATTCGTGTAGTAAATGACTTTGTGCTTTCAGGGGGAACCCTGGAATCCAACGGCAATAGTCTCTTTATTGGCAGATCCTGGAATCAGACCGGCGGGACTTTTACCGCCGGCACAGCTGCTGGTGATTTGGTTGCTTTTACTGGAAACGGCTCTATATCAGGGCAGCCGACATTTCAGAATTTGACCATTGCCAACGGATCCGGGATTACCTTGAGTTCAGACATTACGATAAATGGAAATATTCTGCTCAATGGGACCCTTAACGGTAGTTCCCGGCGTATTCGGGTAGGGGGAAACTGGACAAGAGGCCTGGGCAGTTTTAACGCCCAGACCAGCCTGGTTGAGTTCATTGCCGGGACGGGCCCCTCACAGATTCTGGGAAACAATACGTTCAATATTTTGGCATCCTCCGCTGCTGGTAAGACGTTGCAATTTGAAACTGGCCGCACCCAGACGTTTAATGATTTGGATGTTGTTGGTGTTGATGGAAATCGGATTATTTTGCGAGGAACAGCAGATGCAAACTGGACCTTCCTCAACTTGAAAGGCAGTCCGGCGGTGGTGTCCTTTGTTAACGTGGAATATGGGCAGGTGGATGATGCTGGATCAAGTATTCAGGCTTTGGATAGCAGTCTTGATGTAAACACCGATACTGGGCCTGATGGTTCTTTCTGGGATGATCAAACTCCAGTGACGAGGACTTGGTCAGGATCGGGTGATGTCTCGAATTGGCAGGATCCTGACAACTGGGATCCTTCGGCAGCTCCAGCGGAAAATGATTCCTTCATTATTCCTGAGGTTGCCAATTATCCGGCACTGACAGCCGACATAACCGTCTTCGATCTGACCATTCACGAAAATGCAGAGCTTACAACATCAGCAGATATTACCATCAATGGTTCCTTGAGCAACTCAGGAACCATCATCCGCACCGGTGGCAACGGCCAGAACATCTCGAAAACCGACCCCACCTCTGGAACCGTGCGTTATGCCCCTGATCCAGCAGAGACATACACCATTCAGACCTATCCCGGTGTGGACTATTTCAATCTGGAAATCGTGGCGGGAACAGCCCAACTGGCCGGTGATCTGGACGTTGCCGGTGATTTTACGCTATCCGGGGGCAGTTTTGTCCAAACCTCGGGAATAACGAGCTTCGTTGGGGCCGAACCGTCTGTTGTTGCCGGAACCCCGGAGTTTTACGATCTCAGCATAGATAAATCGGCAAACGGGGTCACCATTCAAGACGGTTTGACCATTGGTAACGATCTGATCATAAACTCGGGTGGCCTTACGCTAGATGCTAATCTTGTCGTTACCGATTCCATCAATCTCCTGGGCGGTTCACTGGCCGTTGGGGAAAACACCATAACCCTTGCGGGTAACTGGAACCGATCCGGGGGAACCTTTTCTCCCGGCACCGGAACGGTCGCGTTTGCAGACGCTGACAAAACCTCGGTAATCAGCGGATCAAACGCCTTCAACAATCTGGGTATTGAAGTGTCGGCAAAGTCCATAAGATTCGCTGCCGGAACTACCCAGACCGTTTCCGAACTCACTGTAACCGGAACCTCGGCAGATCGAGTAATGCTTCGAAGCACAGTGTCCGGTAGCTCCTGGAACCTGGACGTCCCTGATACCGCGACTTTGTCGAACGTGTTTCTAAGTGATGCCCACTTAACCGGTGCAGACATTACATTTAACGGTGCAATCGAGATCGCCGGCCTGACGATAGATGGAGACTTCCTGTTTGATGATTCGGATGCGGACCTTCTCGTGAGCGGTTTCCTGTCTGCTACAGGCCAGGTGAACGTCACATCCAGTGCTTTTGAGAATACAGCGGCGGGTACTATTCAGGCTGGGAACGACGAGCCTATTACCCTGACCACCAATAGCATCACCATTGGTGCGTCTATTTCCGGCACCGACAGTGTTTTAACTTTGCAGCCGGTTACCACGACACGTTCCATCGGAATCGCTGGAGGGGCTGGTGATTTCTCCCTGACTCAAGCTGAGATTGATCGCTTGCAGGATGGGTTTGCCTCCATAACCATTGGCCGCGATAATGGTGAGCACAATATCACTATAAATCCAGCAACCTTCATCGATCCTGTCGTTTTTCGGACTCCTGATGGAGGCTCCATAACCGTCGCTGGACAAATTACCGGTGCCGACAACGCATCGCTCACATTCAACGGATCGGGCGTCACGACAACCCTGAATGCCGACGTAGTCACCGCAGGAAATCCTGTCACGTTTGATGATGCGGTCATTCTTGGTGCAAACGTCACGATCGATACGACTGATGGAAGTAACGAGCCGGATGGCGCGGACATCACCTTCAACGTGACGATCGATGCGGACGCTGTCGCCAATAACCGCACACTGGCGCTGATAGCGGGAACGGGCAACGTGACGTTAAGCGGCGCGGTGGGAGGAACACAACCTCTGGGTGTTTTGACAGTAAGCAGTGCCGCTGTTGCCGAGTTTGGTGCGAATGTGACCACTGCAGGAGAACAAAGTGTAACCGCAGGCACCATCCGGATAACGGAGGCCCACCAGACCACCGACAATGCAATCAGCCTCACAGGGGACCTTGTTTTGTTGGGCAATACGGAGCTGAACACCGGTACCGGCGCGGGTGATATCACCGTTACCGGAACCATCAATGCCAATGATGCTAGTGTTCAGACCTTGGGTTTGACGGCGGGAGACGGCAGCATTGATTTGCAAGATGCTGTTGGAGTCACGGCGCTGGGCAGCCTGACGGTGGTGAGTGCTGCGGAGGCCCGTTTTAGGGGAGATGTAACGACTTCTGGCGTGCAGGAAGTGACAGCCGACACCATCCGCACCAACGGGACGCATACGACCGCTGAGGCCAACGTGACATTGACCGGGGCCGTGGATCTGCAGGAGGACACGGTCATTCATACCGGAGCTGGAGGCGGGAATGTTTCCCTTACCAGTACCGTGGATGCGGCAGTAGGCGATGAGCAGGGACTGACGGTGACTTCCGGCAGCGGAACGATCACGATCACCGGCGCTATTGGGGAGACCCGACGACTGAAGCATTTGCGGCTGGAGACCACCGGAGGCGGCTTTGCTGCTCCGGCGCTGTCTGTGTCCGAGGATTTGCGGTTGTTCTTTGGCGGGGAGGTGACGCAGAGTGGCCGTCTCTTGGGTACGACGCTGCACGTGAGAACGCGGTTGGATGGTGGCGCTTCCATTACCTTGGACAACGAGAACAACAATTTTACCACGGTGGTATTGGAAACCCGGAATGCAGCGAATAGCGCCGATGCTGACGGAGCGATCAGCTACCGTGACATCGGAGGCTTTGATCTTGGTGATCTCGGTGATGATGGTGCGGGAATCCGCACGACCGCCGATACCCGGCTACAGGCAGGTAATGGGGTAACCCAGACTGGGCCGGTGATCAGTGGTGGTTTGGAGCTGGTGGGAACCGGGCCGTATACCCTGACGAACACAGCCAACACTGTGACAACCCTGGCGGCTAATCTGACCGCAGATGAAGCGGCCCTGAGCTACACCGATACTGATGGATTTGCCGTAGGAACGGTAACCACGGTAGGAATTACGACCAACAATGGAACGGTAACGCTTGCCAGCGAGGCGGGGAATCTACAGATAGAACAATCAATCGCTGCTGGGAACGCGATTGTCGATATAACTGCGGGCGAGGGAGTGAGTCAAGGGGTAACCGGTCACGTCAGTACGACTGGCACTGGGACAATTTCCGTGACGGCAGGCGGTGGGTCGATAACGATGGACGCTGCTGCCAGAGCGACAACGGTGGACGGCACGATCACCTATTCTGCAACCTCTAACGTAGCGCTCGGGCTGTTGGAGAGCACGAACGGTGGCAACATCACCGTAACGGCGGATTCCAATAATGATGATACCGGAGCGATTACCGACGCGCGGGACAATAACGATGTGAACCTGGTGACAACTGGGACGGTGACTCTGAGTGCGCGGACTGGTATAGGAGCTGCTACAGCTGACGACGCGCTTGACACCACCATTGGGATACTGGCAGCGACGAACAGGACCAGTGGTGGGATCTACATCCGTGAGACCGGCGCGTTGACTGTTGGTGGAGCGGGAGTCCGCACACTGAACGGGAACGGCCCGGTAGTTGTGGATCTAATTGACGGAACGCTGACGGTGAATGCGGTTGTGACAGCCCACGGCAGCGGGAACATACTGCTGCAGGCCCAGGGGACTGACCCGGACCGTGACATCACCGTGAATGCGGATGTGAGGAGCACGAGCGGGAACATCAGTGTAATTGCAGCCGGGAGTATTAGCACCGACGCCGAGGTTGATATACAGACTGGTAACGGCGGTACGATAGACGTTGAGGCGAGCGCTGGCAGTGTGACGATGAGCGACGACAGCCGCCTGACAAGCGCGACTGGAGATATCCGGGTCCTTGCAGGCGACTCGATTGCAGTAGCGGGTATCGCCACCGACGGGACAGCTGGCTCGGTATCGCTGACGGCAACTGCTGGCTCGATTACTGATGCCGGTGATGCAGATGTGGATGTGGTAGCCAATCAGCTGCGGATGGTGGCAGGAGTTGGCATTGGTGCCGGTAACGCCCTTGAGACGACGGTGAACACGGTGAGTGCGCGCTCGACCTCCGGGGGCATCTTCCTGCTTGAAACAGACGATCTGATCGTGGGTGACACTGGGGTAACGGTGCAGCGGGTGGGTGCCAACGCGGGCGTGACGCCGACAACCGACGCCACACAGAGTGATGTACGTACCACGGCGGACAACGGAGCGATTGTGCTGCGCACAACCAATGGGTCGATCACGCTGAACGAGGGAACAGCGCCAGCAGGCAACACCGCAGTGGTAGCCCACGGCTCAGGCAACATTCTACTTCAGGCGCAGGGAGCAGACTGTGACATCGCGGTGAATGCAGATGTGGAGAGCACGAGCGGGAACATCAGTGTAATTGCTGCACGGAGTATTAGCACGGCGGCGACAGTGGACATT
>NZ_FTMS01000021.1 GCF_900156105.1 Alkalispirochaeta americana | reverse complement strand
GCCGTCGGGGGAGAGCAGTTGCAGTTTCTCAGCCCCGGGAGTGTCGTCCAGGATGATCCGGTTCCCGCTGCGGCTGCGGAAGAACCGGAGGTTGTTCTCCCCATTGCCGTTGAAATCGGCATCACCATTCTCTCCGCTCTCCGGAGCGGGTCGGGAATCGGTCCAGACACCGCCCAAGACCACACCCTGAGAGAGGGTGTCATCGAAGAAGGCGATCACCACCTGGTCTCCCACCTCCGGCAAGAGCAGCGTTCCGCACTCACTCGATGCGTAGGGTTGCACCGTGGGTATCCAGCCCGTTTCTACCTGTTCTCCTGCCACGGAGAGACGGGCTTTTATACGGGCTCGTGCTGCGGGATCCTGGTTGTCGGTGACAACGGCATAAAACAGGAACTGGTTCATGTGGTTCATTGGCGCTTCCTAAAATGCGTTTTCTTTCGGTAGCTCCCGAAACTATTCAGTATTACTATCGCACTTGTCAACAAAAAACAGCAATTCAAAAAAAAAATTTATTAAATCTATAAAATTTATGAAAGAAGATTATAAGAAGATATCACGCGCAGAATCTTTTTCAAGATAAACAGGGAAATAAATTTTTTTTATTGATTTCATTGAAAAAAGTTGTCGCCCCGCAAATCGTGGGGTAGGCTTTCTGGCGATGAGTGGAAACGAAAGCTTTCTCGGGACTGGTTTTTCCTTCCCGATCAGCGTTGATAATACTGGAAACATAGCGCAGTCCCGGTATGAAAACAGTATTGCCGATTCAATTCATATAATTCTCTCTACCTCCAGGGGTGAGCGGGTGATGCGCCCCGATTTTGGGTGCAACCTGAACGATTTGGTCTTTGCTCCAAATAACGCCCGAACCCTGGCTTTGGCAAAACACTATGTCGAGGAGGCGCTTACGCGGTGGGAACACCGTATTGTCCTGCAGGATGTCTCAGTGCAGTCCGATCCTGATCGCGAGAACCAGATCAATGTGAAGATTCGCTACCTTGTCCGGTCAGTGAATACCTATTTCAACATGGTTTATCCCTTTTATCTTGAGCGAGGCGAACTTGATACCCAATCTCAACTTGGATGACAGAACCTACAAGGATATTTTGAACGAGGCTTTGCGCCTGATTCCTCATTACTGCCCTGAGTGGACCAACCACAATCCCAGTGATCCAGGCATGACGCTGGTCGAGCTCTTTGCCTGGATGACGGAGATGACAATTTATCGGCTGAACAAGGTTCCCGAGAAGACCTATCTTGCTCTCATAGATCTTCTCGGGTTGTCACTGATACCTCCTCAACCATCACGGGCTCTTGTCACATTTTTTCCTGTAGAGTCCTGCCCCGAAGCGTTTCAGGTGAAGGGTGGGTTTCAGGTATCCGCCGGAAAGGGCGCCGGTGATGGGAGCATAATTTTTGAAACGGTGAAGGACCTCACCATTTCTCCCGCCCGGCTGGCTTCCTGCTATGCGGTCACTCGGGACAAGGTCAGTTGCCGGGATCTGGGGATTCGTCCATTCCCGCTCTTCGGTGGATCCGAAGAGATCGAGCGATATCTTCTCGTTGAGGCCCCCCAGGCGGAGTTCCTCCAGGGAAATAATGCCTTGAGTATCACCTTTCACTCGCTGAACCCTGTCCGCAGTGCCGGTGACGAGGTTGTTAACTTCTTGAACTGGGAATACTGGGACGGTTCGCGTTGGATACCGGTTGAGGCAGTGGGGGCGAGCGGAAATGAGCGAAAACAGGAGAACAGGGTTTTTCTTGAAGGGCCGCTCGATATTCAACGGTCCGATCAAGAGGGAAGAGAGTCCTATTGGTTACGGGCGGTTCTTGCCAGAATGCCCGATGATCCCGGTTGTCTGGAGGTTACAGGAGTTTCGCTGAATCTCCACTTTCTCGGAGAAGGGGTGAATCCTGACTGTTGTCTCAGCAACACAGGAAACATGGTCTTTGAAGCACTGGATCTGAACGCAGATTTTACTCCTTTTGCTGGTGTTCCAAAGCACAACGACATCTTTTACGTTGCCTGTGACGAAATTCTCGAGAAAACCAGTGCCCGCATCTCGGTGAGGTTTTTTCTGAGCGATACAGTAGAGCCCCCCGCTGCAAATCCCTCGCTGGTTTTAAAATACGAGTACTGGAACGGTATGGATTGGGTCAAGATCGATGACACCACAACCCAGGAAGACCGGCATAACCAGGGGCAGTTCCGATTCACCGATAAAACAAGAGCTCTGACCAGGTCGGGAATCGTTTCGTTCGATCGTCCCGATGACATGGCTGCCGTGGAGGTTTCTGGTACCGAGTGTTTGTGGTTGCGGATTCGCCTGGTGGCGGGAGATTTTGGCAAGGGAGGGCGTCATGTGCAAGCCGAAGATGGCTCCTGGACGTGGCTCTTTGATGATCCGGTGCGATCTCCTGTCTTTACGCGAATCCGTTTTTCCTATCAGGCGCCTCCTCAAGTTCCCGACACAGTCCAGGTAGTAGACAACTACTCCCGCAGGTCTCTGTCCTTCGCCACCGGAGACGCCACTACCGGTGTCATGCTGTTTTCGACGCGCTCCGAGGCTCAGCCCATGACGTACTTTGGATTTGACGATTCCTTTCCGGCGGGGCGCTACAGTCTTTATTTCAGGCTTGAGGAGCGGCATAAAATACGACCCGCCGGTCACAATGTACCGGATCTTCTGGATCGTCCCGTTTCACGAAACCGGGGAATCGGCCTGGTGTGGCAGTACTGGAACGGTTCGGCTTGGCAAAAGCTGTCGGTGAATGATTACACCGACAGTTTCCACCAATCGGGGTTTCTGGAGTTCTCTGTTCCGCAGGATATCGCCAGAAAGGACGAATTTGGTCATAGCTGGTACTGGCTTCGCCTTGTTTTCCAATCGGGAAGTTTTGAGGCCATGCCCGTTGTGGAGCAGGTGTTGACCAATTCGGTCTATGCCTTGAACCAGCGAACCTACCCCTCGGAAACCATAGGTTCTTCCAGTGGTTCGCCTGATCAGGTCTTCGAAATTCTGAGAAAGCCGATTCTCTCGGGCTTTGAGGTGTACGTGAATGAATCGACTGTTCCCCCGGCGGGAGAGATCGATCTTATCCGGTCCGAGGAAGGTGATGACGCAATACGGGAAGGTGGCGGAACCACTTCCGGGCAGGTCTGGATTCGGTACCACGAAGTGGACAACTTTTATGCATCCACCCCCAAGTCACGTCACTACATCGTGGACTATCGAAACAACCGCATCCATTTTGGTGACGGCCATCGTGGCATGATCCCTCCCCGGGGTAAACACAACATCCGCGCTGAGCGACTCTGCGTAGGCGGAGGAGTTCGGGGAAATGTGGGGGGCCATACAATCAGGACGCTTCGCGAGAGCGTGCCCTTTCTTGCAGGGTGTAATAACAACTTTCCTGCCGAGGGCGGAAGCGATCTCGAATCACTGGAAAGTCTAAAAAAGAGGGCTTCAGGACTCTTCAAAAGTTTGAACAGAGCGGTCACGGCGGAGGATTACGAGTGGCTGGCTCGCGAGGCATCGGCATCGGTGGCGCGGGCCAAGTGTCTTCCCCGGTGTGGTCCCAGAGGAGAGGTGCTGCTTGTAATAGTTCCCGAGGCAGATCCGGGAGACGAGGATTATCTTGAGCCACCTGTCCCAACGGCCGAACTGCGGCGCCGGGTGAAGGAGTTCCTTGAGCCGCGAAAGCTTGTAGGAACGGGACTGCGAGTGGATTCCCCGGTTTACCGGATGTTTGGTGTCGTCATGAAAGTTGCGTACCGCCGGGATGTGGTGGAGTTTCAGGTGGCTCGAAAGGCGATCGAAACCGCCCTGAGAAAGGCCTTTCATCCGCTCTGTGGGGGAGCTGATAAAACAGGTTGGCCCTTTGGGGTCGCTATCCAGAAGGATGATATTGCCAGGGTTCTTGAGTCCGTTGACGGGGTCCATCATCTGGAGGAGCTGAGCCTCTCTGATCTTGATTCGGGAGTGGCCGTAGAGCGGTTTCTTCCTGCCGATGGAGAACTGCCGTTTCTCCAGAATGTTCGCATTGAAGACAGAAAGGTGCAGTTTTGAGCAACAACGACACTGGGGGAAGGCGCCAATCGGATGTTATCAGCTACGCCTTTCGATCCTTCTCGGAAAAATTGACCGCAGGAACTCCGGGGTGTTCGGTGGAGTTTATTGATTCCCTGGATACTCGGGAGCTAGACCGGGTGGGAACGGAAAAAGCTCCTTGTCTCGCGGTTATTCCGCTCGGGGTGAGGGAAAAACCCGATCAGGGGCCGCGAGAGCAAGTGCTGCGTCGCGAGATCGATGCCGAGGGGAAGGAATTCGAATATTACACACGGCCAGCCACAATTCTGGAGCTTTCTCTGGTGGTGTATCCGCTGGTGGAGGATCTGTTCTCCCGGTTTGGTCTTGTGGGGGAGGTGGTACAGACGATTCACGATAACCCCTTTACTCCGGTGGGGGAGTATGACTGGGCAGGAAATCAGGATGAACCCCTGATGTGGGAAGTGGTTTCGCTTGGTCCTGCCGGAGAAGGCCAGTTTCCGACCTCTTGGGGAGGTCCTTCGGTGGCAATAGGGGTGAAGACACAGATTGGAATTGATTCCTCTGTGAAGGAACGGTTCCGGCGGGTCGAGGCTCGCCAGATGCGGGCGATCAAAAAAAAGGATTCCTGATGCAGATCAAGGTTTACAAAAGAAATTGAGTTTAAGGAGGAGACAAGCGTGCCACAGTATCAGACACCAGGTGTGTATGTAGAGGAAGTTTCAAGTGGATCAAAACCCATTGAGATGGGTTCCACAAGTATTGCGGGATTTCTTGGAGTTGCAGAAAAAGGACCGGTGGACGAAGTGACCCTGGTTACCAACTGGACGCAGTACAGCAAGATTTTCGGGGGGATGCATTCCCAGGGGTGGCTTGGACACGCGGTATACCTGTTCTTCCAGAACGGCGGGTCCAAATGTTACATCAACAATCTGGCAGAGCCAAAAAAGGTTGCTCCAGCCAAAGAGGCTGCAACCAAAGCCAAGGATGGTGCTGAGGGGGCAGAGCAAAAAGAGGAAGCCAAGCCGGTTGTTCCCGAGTCGATGGGAAACCCCGATAACCTCACCAAGCTTATCATCGGAAAAGACGAAGGGCCCGGACAGCGGACTGGCCTTCCTGCTTTTGATGAGATGTCAGATATCTCGATTGTCGCAGCTCCGGGGGTCACCGATCCTGCCGCCATGGACGCGATTCTCTCGCATTGCGAAAAAAATCGTTTCCGCGTTGCCGTCCTGGATGCTCCTGAAGTGCTTGAGAAGGGAATCGATACCATTCCCATGCCACGAGATTCCACCCACGGTTCCTATTATTTCCCATGGGTCCAGATCTTCGATCCCAATCTTGAGACCGATATCTTTGTCCCGCCTTCCGGAGGAATTGCCGGGGTTTTCGGGCGCGTCGATGGAACGAGGGGGGTCCACAAGGCACCGGCAAACGAAATCTTTCGGGGAGCAACGGGTTTGCGCTATCAGCTTACCGACGGAGAACAGGAGCTTCTGAATCCCAAGGGAGTGAACTGTATTCGTGAGTTTAGCGGTCGGGGCATTCGGGTGTGGGGTGCGAGAACCTTCAGTTCCGATCCCGAATGGCGCTATCTCAACGTGCGAAGGCTTTTCTGCATGGTCGAGAAGGCGATCCAGGATGGAACCAACTGGGTTGTATTTGAACCCAACACGCGGGGTTTGTGGAAACAGATTACCCGAAACCTTACGGCCTTCTGTCTTCGCCTGTGGAAAGACGGTGCTCTTTTTGGTGATTCCCCGGAAGAGGCCTTTTTCGTCCGGTGTGACGACGAGCTGAACCCCCCCGAATCAATCGACGCAGGGTACGTGGTGTGCGAAGTGGGAATTGCTCCTGCAAAGCCCGCCGAGTTTGTGGTTTTCCGCGTTTCGCAGAAGACCCTGGATGAATAAAGCCATCATGCCGTTGGCATGGGAAAAAGATGACCCGATAGGAGGTACGCATGGGAGTCTATGCGCCGCAAATGAAGACGAACTTCAAGGTAGAGATCGATGGGGTTGACTACGGCAACTTCACGTCTGTTACCGGCCTCGGTGCCACCGCAGAGGTTTCCGACGATGTGGGAGGAATGGACAAGAACCCCCGGAAGATTCCGGGAAAGGTTCGCTACGAGACGGTAACGCTCACGCGAAACTGCGATCCCACAGATACGGTACTGCGAGACTGGTGGAAAACCGTTGAGCGGGGATTGCCCGAACGAAAAGCTGTATCGGTAGTTTTGTCCGGCCGGGATGGAATCACCGAGATTGCTCGTCGGAACCTCTTTGAGTGTGTGCCGTCAGGCTGGACTATGTCTGATCTCTCCAGCAGTGAGAACGGTGCCATTTCCGAGAGCATTTCCCTGGTCTATGAGGATGCTGACTGGGGTTAAGCCCGGGAACATGAATTTCATCTTCAGGAGGTGGGGGCCGAGTGCCGAGCTGTGTGGCTCGTAACCGGTCCTCCCTCCTGGCTCATTGTCTTGTGGGTAGGTAGTGATGGTAGTTAGTCGAGTGCCAATGGTAATGGTGGTGTTTATCCTCTTCTTTGTCTCCCAGGCCTTTTCCATGGGCAGGGGAGAAGAGCTTCTTCAGGAAGAGCCTTTGCCAGTGGCGCAAAAACCGGAGCAGGAACCAGATCCTGATCCAATTGATTACATGAAGCTGTATGAAGAGCTCTCGGAAGACCTCCCGACGATCGCTTTTTTCCCCCCCCGTGTGGGATCCGGGGTCGATCGGGATCTTGCAGAGAAGCTCCATCAGGAGCTAATACATCGATTCATCCTTCACGGGGAGTATCGACCGGTATCGATCCAGGATTGGTTGAGTGACAGGTTTCGCAACGGTTCGACGGGGTCAATCTGGTCCTTCCTGGGAATCGTTCGAAGCACCCGATTGCCTGTCAATTATATTGGGACCACCCGGTTTTTTCGCTCTGGTGCGCGACTGGGAGTTCGTGTCAGCGTCTACCCGGTGGAACGAGGTCGTGCCCCCCGGCACTTTGTTCGTATCGTGGACATTCCCGGACAGGACGAGGACGAGCTTCCTCTGGTGTGCTACTGCTGTGGTGATCCCCTCGAACTTCATCGTTCCCCGGAAGAGGAAATATCGGAGGAAGAGGGCCGGACGGCAAAAAAAGGCTCTCCCGAAAAAAAGAACGACTTTGCTGATGAGAATATGATTGAGGACGAAGAAGCGGAACGGCCCGTGGAAGAGGAGCCGTCTCTCTCTGAACGTTCCCTGGATGCTCTCGCGAATCTCTTTGCAGAGTTGACGGTTCGCCTTGCGGCAGAGAAGGAGCCGGCGAATCTTTTTCACTCCACTATCTACGTGAACCCGGTACAACTGAAGTTTTTCCACCTTACCACGCTTGAGTGCGGTGATTTCGAGTTCAGTTCCATCCCGTTTCTGTCTCGTGACGGAGCAGATTACCGACGCCATGACGACCACATTCGCGATTTGCTCGGCTATGCCTTGCACCTTGGAGGGCTTGTACGCGCAGAGATAGGAGACATGGATGGCGTTGTTGGAGAAAACCCTTCCCAGCGAGGGGTAGGGGACTATTCCGTGGATAGTGAACTGAAACTCTCGGAGCGTCTCATGATTTTTGAGACAACCCTGATAAACAACCGGACCGGCCGTGAAGTGCTGCGGTATGTCTTTCCCCTGGAGTCTCTGGATCTTGTCTACCTGCAGGAGCGCCTTCGTGATGTGTCGCGGTTGCTCATTCTGGCAATAGTTCCCTTTGAGGCGAGACTTCAGGTAGGGGCGCTGCGTCCGCAGAGTGGGGACCATTTTCCGGAGGAGGCACATATCTACTTCCAGGGATATCACCTGGGAAGGGGAGATCTGTCGGGACAGTTGCTTCCGGCAGGGCTGAATATCTTTCGCATCGCAGAACCGGATCTCCGGGAAGAGAAAGGTACCGGAGAATACCTGATGGGAGTTCTGATGCGCCCCTACGAGCACACCAGCGAGACAATTTCCCGGGAAGACTTGCCCTACGCGCAGTTTCTTCTCAGACACTAGAAAGGAGGAATACCCCTATGGATGTGAAAAAGTGCGTTCTGTTCCTGGCTTCGGTTCTTCTGGCTCTGACGGCTGGTTGCAGAAGTGTGGCTGTTGAAGAACACCTGGAGCTTGAAGAACCTGTGGAGAAAACGCCACAGCAAGATTTTCCTCCGCTGGTCCTGGAAGAGGTCATCCCCCCACCGGTGGTGGTCCAACAGACAGCCGCTGCGGTAGAGGAAGAAGAAATAGAAGAGATATGGGTTGATTTTGGAATTCTTGAAATAGAGTCGTCGGCAGGTATCCAGGAGCGGATCATCTCGCCGGCCAGTGATATCCATCAGGCGGTAGAGGTAGGAATGACCGGGTACGTCTATAGCGATGCAACAAAAGATCAGAAAGCAGGGGAGGTTTCTGTGCTTGTGCTTGAGCGAAACGTGGCGGTCTTCGAGATTGTGACGCAATATTTTTCGATAAACAGGAATTCAATCATTTCTATTCAGGTGCAATAGGATTCGGGTTCAACAAGGTATGTCGCTTAAAAGGAGGTTGTAAGGTGTCCCATTTCACTCAAGTGAAAACGAAAATACGGAATATCGAGGTTCTCAAGCAGGCCCTGAAAAATCTGGGCATTGCCTATACCGAGGCCGCCGAGGGGACAACCCTTTCCATAAAAGGCTGGGAACAGGAAACCGCCCAGGCCCGGATCTCGATTGAGACAGGCTGTTCCTATCCAATCGGGGTCACACTAAACGATAAAGGAGAAGCGGAGTTTGTTGCAGACTGGTGGGCGATCGAAACGTGGACCGAGCGAAAACAGACGGACATTCTGGCGGAGTTCACACGGCAATACGCCTATGAAACGGTAATGGACAAGGTTCGGAGTTCCGGATACGACGTGGTTACCGAGGAAAGTGATTCCGAAGAGCGAGTGCGTGTTGTTGTAAGGAAGTGGACGTGATCCAGGGTGCACCAGAGGGGATCGTGGGGCTTGGCCTCTTTGCTGCACAGCGACGATTGCGCCATGCAGGGATTCAGAAGTGGACTATCTCGTACATGGAAAGCGAGCGACCTTTTTCCACGGTCTTGCAGGTCAGGGAGAAACATGGAGACCCCCATCTTGTGGTGGCGTCGCGTAATCCGATCCGCTTTCTTCCGTCGATATACCAGGACAATGAGTTCCTTCGAAACTTCCTGTGGGTCTTTCAGCATCTCTACAACGAGATCACCCTGACTCTTGATAATCTCCATTCTTTCTTTGTTCCTTCCGACACGCCCGAGGGGTTTTTGCGGTGGCTGGCAGGATGGTTCGATATTTCTATCGCCCAGGTGTTGCCGGAAGACAAGCTTCGCCTGTTGCTTCACCAGGCAGTTACACTCTATCGGTACCGGGGAACGGCTATCGGGATACAAAAGCTCATGAAGCTCTTAACGGGAGTGGAGCCGGAGATTCTGGAAAACTATTTGCCCCACGATGCCTACGTTCTGGGTGCATCGCCAGGCAACAGGGCTGCCCTGATTCTGGATTCCAAAAAACAGTATCGAGCATATTTCACCGTCTTTTTTCCGATAGAGCGCGCGGAGGTGGATCCCGGAGTTGTAACGCTTCTCCCCCAGATTCTGGAGATGGAAAAACCGGCAAATACCTTGGCAATCATTGCGTTCAGAAACCCTGAAGAAGTAAAGGTCCTTGGCGTGCTGATTGATGATGACACCCGCATGGCATCGGATGAGTCTGTCCCGGAAACGGGAGGAGATAAAGAATGATTGAGAAAATTGAACCCTTTCGTCGAGCAAACTTTTTCAACGGGTTGCTTGCAACACCACAGTTCTGGAACGGAATTCAGGAGTATGGCCATCGGAAGGAGTTGTATTATAACAAGTTGTTTCATGGCACAGGAATCATTCCTGGTGTGATGGATGAATTCCGGGTGAGATCCGTGCAAGGGGGAGGGGGCATTTTCATGCTCGTTGTCAATCCCGGTGCGGTGCTGGATGAGAAGGGGCGAAGTGTTATGCTCCATGAAACACAAGCGCTTACTCTGGATTCCAGAAAGTTCACACTCCCTTGTACCGTCTACATTACTGTCAGGTATCATGAAGTTCTTGATGATTACTACCAAAACGAAGAAAACAGTGAATATCAAGGATACAGAAAAAAAATGGAATCGGCCAAGGTGGAAGTTCTCCCGAGTATTCCTCCCGGTGGTGATCATGTAGAAATCGCACGAATCTTCCTGGAGGAGGACAAGCAGGGAGAAATCAGGAAAATCTCGGAGGGGGGAGATTTTACCGCTCCTGGTCCAAATACATTGGATTATCGATATGTCCCTTGGGTTTGTCCCGCAAAAAAAGGGCTCCACCCGCATTTGCGGGAGCATCTTGTGAATCTCTTTGAGCAAACTCGAAATGTAGCCATGGTGATTCATGACACGGTGGAGTTGCCGGGATTGCGGGAAATCCAGACGGTAGCTCTCACCGGGAAAATGCTTATCCAGTGCGGTGATGTCAGTTTTGATGATGTAATTCACACGATCTACCCGCTCTTTGATCTCAATAATCAGATTGCCCAGGAGTTGCTTGAATACGAGCGGCAGAAGAACGAGCGGTATTTCTCCGCAAAAAGCGAGTTTGAGATCTATCGTCAGGCGATTTTTTCCATGGGCGACTATGTCAAGACCTACGACGGCCGGTACGAGACTCTGGACGGGGCACTGAAACAGCAACAGATCATCATTGATACCATGAAGGCGCTCTTTGTAACACGAAAAGTCAGCCTTCATGATATCGCGCTCATAAGTCACGATTTTCCGCGGATACTTGTGCTGGATAATGAACGATATACCCTGGTGGATGTACTCGATCTGCGTGATGACGAAAATAAGGAGCGGCATAAGCTCTCCTTTCCGGCGACGAAGGATGTATCTGTCACAAGTCTGGCTCTTACCTATCCAGACGGGCAGATGGTCCGTGACAACGTGATCCGTTATGTAGCGGGCTCAGCAAAAATGACACTACGGAATATTGTCAAGAACAGAAAGCTTCTGCTGGTCCGCAGAACCGATGTCGTCTCGGGGAATTACACCATCCAGACCGTTCTGAACGGAACGTTCGAACGAAGGATTGTGGTCGATGCGCCAGATACGGAAAACCGCTGGAGAAACCTGTCTGCTTCCTTTGATGAAGATATGGTGACGAACTACACACCAACAATCGAGTTTCGCCTGGGTGAAAAAGGGCGTGATAATTTCGGACGGATCTGGGTTTATCAGAAGCTGTAAGCAATGAAGTGGGGGGCCAGGTGTTCGGTATAGGAAAAAAATATTGTCGTGAGGGGCATGTGATGGACCCAAGTTGGAAGGTCTGCCCTGTCTGTATAGCACCGGTAGTGGGGTGGCTGGTGTGGCAGAAAAATGGAATACCTCGTCAGGTTTTCACCCTTCATGAAGGACGTTCCGTGATCGGCTGCGGAGCAGACTGCGAAGTTCGCCTTCGGGGAGAGGGAGTGGCCCGACAGCATGCCCAGATTGTTTTCTCCGGTTCGACGGCTCGCATAACAAAGCTTTCCGAGTCTGCCGCCCTCACAGTGAATTTTGAGGAAACAGCGAGTGCTCCGCTAATTGACGGTGACTTGCTGAAAATCGGTGAAGAAGATTTCAAGTTCAAGTGCCTCTGAGGAAATAGACCTATGATGATAACGACAACGAAAAGAGTATATCTCTCCATGCTCCTGGGGGTGGTCCTGGCGGGTGGTGTTTTTACTCAGACCCCGGACCCTCACGAGTTGAGAATCGATCAGATCGTAAACAAGGACTATCCCAACCTCAAGGTTTACGTGTCAGTTGAGGATGAATCGGGAGATCCCCTGCCAACACTTGTCCGGGGGAATTTTCAGGCCCGGGTGGATGCTCAAGATCCGCTGGAACGTTTACGGGTTGAATCCTTTCGACTCACGGAAGAGCCTGTTGCGTATTCTGTTTTGCTTTCAGTTTCCGGACGACTTGAACGGGCTTTGTATTATCGCGAAGAGGCAATTCTCTCCATCATGGATGTCATGAAGGACGATGATCGGCTTTCAGTATATACGGTGGGAACCGAAGCGTTGCCTGTCTTTGAGTACAAGACTCGTGAAGAAATCAATACGGAGGCGATACGGGACATCTCAGTTACCGATGACAGCCCGAATTTGTACGACGCGATTACCGGCGTATATATGCGAAAACGGAATGAAGCTCTCCGGCATATTGATCGAAAGGTGATCATCGTTATCTCCGATGGGCGAGATGCCAACAGCCGGTTTGACCGGGATACCCTGCTGCGTCGTGCTGCCGAAGTTAATGTCCCTCTCTATTCGTTGGGTGTGTCGGTGATAGGGGCAAACCTGGATCGTCTTAATGGGCTTTCCGACGCAACGGGCGGGTCCTATCAGTTTGTCCTGCAGAATCAGTATGATCAGATTCCGGCTCGTGTGCGACGAATGATGCAACAGATCCATCATGGCTACGTTCTTGGCTTTCGCGTGCGCGGCGTTCCCGCCGACGACGAGTATCACCAGCTCATGATCGGAGTGACCGACCGGGAGGTTGAACTTCGATCCTTCAAGAACTTTGTTGCCAGAAAAGTTCCGTTTCCCTTCTGGTTGCGTATCGTCATCGTCTGTGTCGCCGTGGTGACCATTCTGTTGTTGTTGGTGATTCTCTTTTTCTATCGTCGGGCAGAGCGGAAAAAGATGGGTATCACCAAGCGCAAGTGTCCAGATTGCAAACGCCGCATGAAAGACGATTGGGAGTTCTGTCCGTTTTGCCGGTATATGCCGCCGAAAAAGAAAAAACGCAAGGATTCCACCGAGGGGTAATGATTTATGGGTATTCGGTCTGTTGATA
Organism: Alkalispirochaeta americana; assembly: GCF_900156105.1. Taxonomy (NCBI): domain Bacteria; kingdom Pseudomonadati; phylum Spirochaetota; class Spirochaetia; order Spirochaetales; family Spirochaetaceae; genus Alkalispirochaeta; species Alkalispirochaeta americana. The sequence continues at coordinate 11,153 of NZ_FTMS01000021.1, read as the reverse complement.
TCCCCGGGATCTATTTCGATTCACCGGTTCACCGCTCCAATGCGGTGCGCATTGATACCCGAACTGTGGCGGGTTTTGTGGGGGTCAGTGAGAAAGGCCCTGTCCAGTCTCCTCAGGTGATCCGTGATTTTCGCGAGTATCAGAAGATTTTTGGTGGTTTTTCGTCGCCGGGAGCTCTGGCTCACGCAGTGTACGGATATTTTAGCGCCGGAGGCACGGAATGTGTCGTTGTCAGGGTTGCTTCACAAAACGAGTCGGGAGGAGTTGCCCCGGCACAGTTGCCCGTTCCCGACCAGCGGGGCAAGATATCCTTTTTTCTGGAGGCTTTGTCGCCCGGTGTCTGGGGCAATTATATCGCGGCGCGGTTGTGGTACGGGATCGATCGCGCTGCCGGTGTTTCGCGCGTAATCTCCGAGGGTGGTGTTTTTCACACTGATCAGGAGATGAACCTTGCACCGGGAATGTGGGTTCGTCTGCGCTGCGGGAGTGAATCCTGCTTCAGGGAGGTGAAAAAGGCGGACCGAGGGCGTTGCTCCGTGAGATATCCTCTGCCTGAGTCGTTTCGGTTGCCCGGAGTTTCCGTGGGAGTCGAGATCGTCCGCCTCAATCTCTCTATTTCCAACGGGACAAAAACAGAGGATTATCTCGACGTTTCTCTGGATGCCGAGGATCCCCGGTGCCTCGAACAACTCGTCAACAGGAATTCAGGACTGGTGCGGGCCTTGAATATCCGGAAGCATTCGTTCCCTTGCGAGATTACCACCACCTCATTTTCAGGAGGCCGTGATGGTGTCGCGGGGCTTCAGCCCGGTGATTTCACCGGCTGGTATCGGGGGCTCGATGATCATGCAGGAATTGGATCTTTTGAAGCTTTTCCCCAGGTTAAGCTTCTCTGTGCTCCCGATGCAACTCTTCTTGTACAGCCTGGCGTAGCCGGTGATGAGGCAGGAACCCCCAGGGGGCTGAATCATTTTTTCACCGTTCAAAAGGCTCTGGTTGATCAGGCCGAGCGTTTTCCCGACCGTTTCGCGGTGCTTGACGCGCCTCCCCTTGATCCGGGGATGGAACTTGCCCGGTATGTAAGAAAATTCGACTCTGCCTTTGCGGCCATGTATTACCCCCGGGTTCGCATGCTTGATCCTGAAGACCAGGGTGGCGTGGCACTCTTCAGTGTTCCTGTTTCGGGGCATGTGTCAGGTGTCTACGCACGAATGGATCGAGAAAAGGGTGTCTTTCATGCTCCTGCAAATCAGTTCCTTCCGGGGGTTATCGCGCTGGACTCTCCTTTAGAGAAAGGAGATGTCGAGTTTCTTTATTCTCTGGGATTAAACACGCTGTGCGCGGTTCCGGGCAGGGGAATAAAAATCTGGGGAGCGAGGACTCTCTCGTCGGATACAGAATGGCGGTATATAAACGTCCGCAGAACATTTTCACGCATTCTCACTGCCCTGAAAGAGGGCACTCACTGGGCAGTATTCGAGCCCAATACAACCTCCCTGCGGAAGCGTTTAACCCGTCATGTCGTGGCCTTTCTGATTGATTTATGGCGCAAGGGTTACCTTGCCGGGGCGGTGGCCGAAGAGGCTTTCTTCGTGCGTTGTGACGAAGAGCTGAATCCCCCTGAAAACAGAGACGCAGGAATTGTAACGGTTCAGGTGGGAGTGTGTATTGCACGGCCTGCTGAGTTCATTGTTGTGACTCTCTGTGCGGAGCGAGAACATGTCAAGGTAACCCTTGATGAAAATTAGCGAAGGAGGAGTGGAGATATGTCGGGATCGACAGAACGGAATGATTCCTATCTGGCATCGTATTTCACAATCGAAATTGAAGGGATCCAGCGAGCCAAGTTCTTTCGTTGTGAAGGGTTGGAGGCAGAGACCTATGTGTACGAGGTTGAAGAGGGTGGGCTGAACGGTTCGGTCCACAAATTTCTGGGCCGAACCCGGTTTCCCAACCTGGTTCTGGAAAACGGGCTGACCGATAATACCGATCTCTATGACTGGTACGTCAAGACGGTCATGTCCGACGAACCGATAGAGCGACGCGATGGTTCGGTTGTTCTTTTCGGGACGAATGGTGATGAGGTGAAGCGGTGGAACTTTTTCCGGGCGCTGCCTTGCCGCTATGTGGGCCCCCGGTTGGGTACAGAGGCCCATGGGTGTGCTGTGGAGCGGATAGAGATTACCCATGAAGGTTTAATGCTGGGATAGCGGAAAAAGGAGAACAGAATGGCTTTGGAAAAAGCGGTGATACATAATCTTGATACAAATGAGGATGTTGGGGTCCTGTTCAATCCGAAAGAGTACATTATCGAGAAGCGGACGCCCTGGAAAGAACAGGAAATACAGGGGCTGGACTCTCCCGCCGTCGAGTTTACGCTGGGTGAACGAAAGCGATTGTCCATGGAGCTCTTCTTTGATACCTCGGAAGAAAAGTCTGATGTAAGGGCCTTCACGGACAAGATCGAGGAGCTCATGCTGGTGAATGCCGATCAGCACAGACCCCCCTTGTTGCTCTTCACCTGGGGAAACCTGCAGTTTCGGTGTGTTCTGGAGGATCTCGTGCAACGGTTCACGATGTTCCTGAATGACGGCACTCCGGTGAGGGCAATTCTGAAGGTGCTCTTCAAGGAATATTCCAGTGCGGCAAGTCAAATCAAGGAAAAACCTCGCCATTCGTCGGATCACACAAAGCGGATCATTCTCCAGGAAGGGGAAAGCCTGTCCTCCCTTTCAGCCAGGGAGTATGAGGATCCTGCCCAATGGCGTGTTATTGCCGATGCAAACGGTATCGACGACCCCATGAACGTGGAGGTCGGGACGCCCCTGCGGCTTCCTCCTCTGTATTAATTGCTGATTTCTCAAGGAGTTCACGGTGAGTTCAGATTACGAGAAGCTTGTTCCCTATTTCATAGTGTATATAAACGGGACACGTCTGGCGATTGAACAGGAGGCATCGGTGAAACAGGTTCTTGTTACCGACCGGGTCGATGCTCCGTCGGCCTGTCAGATCGTGTTGTCTGATGCGGAACGACAGTGGGCTGATAGCTCCGAGTTTTCCGAGGGGCAGCAGGTGTCGGTTCATTTGGGAACCAAAGATGATATTCAAGAAGTATTCAACGGTGAGATAACGGGTCTTCGGGCGCAGTATACCAGGAACACCGACGATACCACGACAATTGTCTGTCACGATGTGCTGCACCGGTTAAGACGGCTCCGAAGAACGGCAACCTTTGCTGATATGGCCGATGCCGACATTGTTCAGCTGATCCTGGATCGTCACGGCCTGGAAGGTGATTGCGACGGCTTGGGGACACATTACGCGTACACGACCCAGCAGAACAGCAGTGATTTTGATCTGATTATGGAGATCGCCTCTCGCCATGGGTGCAGCGTTCGGGCGCAGGGAACCTGTGTTCAGATCAAGCCCATCGTCGAAGAGGGAGCCGATGTCATCGTGGAATGGGAAAAAACACTCCTTGATTTTTCTGCACACATGGACACCACACAGCAATGGACCGGGGTGGCGGTTCACTCCTGGAATGCTGATTCCGGCGAAGGGATCCTCGGCGAGGCGAAGGTTGCTGACATCTCCTATCGAGTGGGTGATGGCTTGCTGGGTGGCGAAGTGGTGATGGAAGCGTTCGGCCCATCCGAGACAGTTGTGGTGGATCCCCGGGTGCAGGACACGGTAGAGGCCGAACGGTTGGCCATGGATATGCTCACACGAAATTCCTTCGGACTTATTTGCGGCAGCGGTTCCTGCGAAGGAAACTATCGGATCAAAGCGGGTGCCACCTTGGAGGTAAAAGAATTGGGAGGGCGGTTTTCCGGCCCTTATCTGCTTCGTGAGGTAAAGCATCGACTTGTCTCGGGTACAGGATTCACTACGAGTTTCTCGGGATCACGGAATACGGTCTAGGGAGGGTGACAATGATAGGAGGAAAACACCGGGGGGTAAGCCTGGAGGTATGGAGCCCGTCCATGAAAAACTCTCTCTCCGATCGATTGAACTCAGGCGAATGGGAATCTTCCCTGGTTGGATGCGATGGTGCGGTATGGAACCCTCTTCGTCCTGAATCGGCTTTGGCAGGTCTGGAAGAGCGGGTAGCTACAGAAGAGGCCTTCCTGCTGCGCTGTGTCCCCGAAGAAAACTCTTCCGGCGGACATTCAGAAGAGTTTCTCTTGGGACTTGACCGGATATCTCCCTGGAATGGCCGTGCCCAGCTTTTCTGGTGGGCGTCCCGGGACCAGCAACAGCGGAAAATTCTTGCAGAACCCCTCAAGTGCCTTGTGCAGTACGCTTTTCTTGTCCTCCACCTGCGTCGCCTTTCGGTGCTGGTCGAGTCAGGGCCTATGGAGACAACGATACGATCTTTTGGATTTGCAAAAGAGGGAACCCTTCGTGAGTGGGCCTTTGTACCCGGTGATGGGGAGTATTTTGATGTGGGAGTGTTTGGATGTCTAAGGCAGGAGTGTCTCGTTCTCAATGTATGAATATTCACTCTTTTCTTTCCCGGTCCAGGGTGAATGGTCCGGGGGTTCGGAGTGTACTGTGGCTCCAGGGATGTAATCGGTCCTGTCCAGGGTGCTTTAATCCCGAGGCTCTGCCAGCGACGGGGGGGGAAAGTGTGGCGGTTTCGGATGTCCTGGACTGGCTGCCGCAGAGGGAAATAGAAGGCGTCACCTTTTCCGGGGGAGAACCGTTCCTGCAGGCTGCCCCGCTGGCGATGCTCGGCGAAGCGATACGGGCTCGGGGGCTCTCTGTGCTGGTCTATACAGGGTATTTAATAGATGAAATAGAAAGAAGCGGGAAAGAAGACTGGATTGATTTGCTATCGGTTGCTGATATCTTGATAGATGGGCCGTACCTGAAAGATGTTCCTCCCAACCATCGCTGGGCGGGATCGGGCAATCAACGGGTTCACATTCTGGGTGATGGTATCGATTTTGACGATTCGGATAGATCGAAAGACTCCTCTTCGGAAGAGGGGGAAATAGAATTTTCCATAGACAACGAGGGGCTGGTTACTGTGACCGGCTTTCCGGAAGGATGGACATGAAACAGACAGAATTGTCGGTAAAAGAGAGAATATCGGTGCTGATTCGGGCCCGATATCCCCTGGTATATGTTGTTTCCAGCGAAGAGAAACGTGTTGAGGATACGATGAAGGAGATTGCCCGGGAACGAGGCAAGCGGTGCTTTGTCTGGTCGATAACCAAAGGGTTAGAGTGTGATGACGGAACGCGTCTTTCCGATCTCCGGGAGCCCCTGAAAGTATTGGACTATATTATGGAGCTTGATGTGAAAGGGCTCTTTGTGGTGAAAGACTTTCATCCCTTCCTGAACGATCCTGTGGTGGTGCGAAAACTCCGCGATGTAAACGGAGAACTAAAAACAACGGTAAAAAATGTCTTGCTCTTGTCGTCGATTCTCAAGATACCGCCAGAGATGGAAAAGGAAATAAGTGTCATCGATTATGATCTCCCCGGAAAGGACGAGATTGGTGGAATAATCGATGGTATCTGCCGGTCTGTTGGTGGAGACCCCACGGGCGGCAGCGACATAAACAGAGAAAAAGTTATCGATGCAGCTCTGGGGCTTACTGCAGAGGAGGCAGAAAATGTCTTTGCCAAATCGCTGGTTCAAACAGGGCATTTTGATGTCGGTATAATTTTAAGCGAGAAGGAACAAATTATCCGCAAGTCGGGTGTCCTCGAATATTACCAGGCGCAGGAAGAAATGACAGAGATCGGGGGGCTGGAATATCTCAAGGAATGGCTGAAAAAGAGAAGTCTTGCCTTCACCGACGAGGCAAGAGATTTCGGGCTCCCCCAGCCCAAGGGCGTGCTTCTGATCGGTATTCCCGGATGTGGAAAATCGCTCACTGCCAAGGCGATCAGCAGCTTGTGGCAGATCCCTCTGTTGAAACTGGATATGGGAAAGGTCTTTTCCAGCCTTGTGGGAAGCAGCGAAGAGAATGTCCGCAAGGCGATTCAGACAGCAGAATCGATTGCTCCGTCTATCCTGTGGCTCGATGAGCTTGAAAAGGGGTTCGCCGGAATGGGCGGAGGAAGTTCCGGTGATTCGGGTACGTCCGCTAGAGTGTTTGGAACCTTTCTTACGTGGCTCCAGGAAAAAAAGAGTGCGGTTTTTGTTGTGGCCACCTCCAACGATATCTCGGCTCTTCCTCCCGAATTGCTGAGGAAAGGGCGGTTTGATGAGATTTTCTACATTGATCTCCCGAACCGGGCGGAACGGGAAGAAATTTTTCGGATTCATCTGGAAAAAAGAAAACGCGATCCCCAGAAGTTTTCTCTTGACCTTCTGTCACGACAGACAACGGGGTATTCGGGGTCGGAGATCGAGGAGGTGGTAATCTCCTCTCTCTACGATGCCTTTGACAAGCATCAGGATATTTCGACCGACGGGCTCCAGGCGGCAACCTCTTCCATGATCCCTCTCTCCCAGACCATGGGGGATCGAATAAGCGAGATTCGCGAATGGGCCAAACTTCGTGCACGACGGGCAAGTCTGCAGTGTTTCGAAGAGGATGAAAGCAAGGATCGCTTGCTGGAACTTACGTAACCAGGGAAGAAGGAGAATTACGATGGCAGACAGACACGAACTAGAGATCGTTATCGACAAGGATGGGGAGGTGTCCATAAAGGTTGAGGGGGTTAACGGATCCCGGTGTGTTCAACTCACGAAGGATATCGAGGAAGAACTGGGAATCGTTGTCGAACGGGAAAAAACGTCGGAGTACTACAAGGACGACTTATCCCGGACTAACCAGATCGACGGGTTTTCCCGGGGGGGGGAATGATGGAACGGGAATTTTTTCTCCCTCTGGGCTACGTTGACGAACACCAGAAGGTCCACCGGAAGGGGCGTATTCGACAGGCCACCACTGGTGACGAGTTGGCAATTCAGACTCATGAAAAAATTCGCCATATCGCTGCGTTTCGGGACGTTCTGCTTCTCTCGCGGGTTATCACCAGGCTGGGTGATTACGACTCCGTTACGGAAGAGTTGATTGGGGAACTCTTTGAAGCGGATTTCCTGTATCTGCAGCTTCTCTACAAGGATATGAACGGTGAGGCAGAACGAATGGCAACTGTCGAATGTCCTCATTGTGGTCACGAGAATCAACTCTATCTTGAGAACCTCTATACCGGCCTGACGCTTCCCGGGGATACATCTCAGGATACTGTTCAAATTTATCCGCTCGACGGAGGGCTTTAGGAATGCCGGTTTTCCCCGCCAGGAGTCTCCCTGTTCTGCTTCATGAATGGGAGCTGGTGAAGGGTGAGGCCGTGGGATGGCAGATCATCTCGAACGATGTGAGCGGGGCCTCCTTTCCCCAGGGTGAATGGAGGGATGTGGCTTTTCGGGAGAGTATTCTGAACGAGGCGATCTTTTCCGGGGGAGCTTTTCAGAATTGCGAGTTTTTTCGGTGTTCCATGCAGCGGCTTTTTCTGGACAGGACGAGGATGACAGAAACCGTGCTGGACGCATGTGTTTTGACACGGACCTCCCTGGAGGGTGTCCGTGCCGATCAGGGAATCATCAGGCGCTGTGTTCTGAACAGTAATAACGCCCGGAATGCTCGGTTGAACGCCTGCTTTCTGGAGGATTTCGAATCCTGGAAGACTCGTTTTGACGGGAGTGTTTTCTATCGTTGCCGGTTTCGCGTATCACCGGAAGAGGGCGTAGCAGGGTTCCACCAGGCATCTTTTGGAAAGGCTCTTTTTATCCAGTGCTCTTTTGAAGGCGATGTGTTCCGGGAAGGGACGCTGGAAGGGGCTTGTTTTATCCAGTGTTCCTTCAATCGGCAAAGCTGGGAGTATGTTTCACAGGAAAACACCATTTTTTGGGAATGCGAGGGTGGCCCCAACCTGCACTGTTCAGTATCCGGGCATGGGAGGAAAAACGGTATGGAACGAAAAAAAGAAGAACTTTTGGCAGCCCTGGAGGATCTCGATGCCGAGAGCCTGAGGGATGCTTTGGCGATGATGCTTGTCGAGGAGGTTCAGGACCCTGCTATTCACGGAACAGTTCCGGAGAACACACCCGATTCTCTTGGTCGAGACATCACCCAGGCTCGTGATTTTCCAAGTCTTTTCAGACTTCTCAAGACCCGCTTGAACCTGAAAGAGCTGGATCAGTTCAGTGTTGATGGTGGATCGGTCTGGGTGACGATTGGCTCGCGGAAACATGAAATCACGCCGGGAGAAGGAAACGTTCCGGTGCGAAAAACTCCGGAACCGACCGCTACGGCTCCCCGGCCTTCCGGGGATGCGGGGCGGTTCAGCAATCTGGAATTATAACGTCGCAAGGAAAGGATAAAAGGAAATGTACGTGCATTATGACGAAACAAACGGGCTTTTTTCTTTGGAACTTCCCGAGGATCTCAAGAAACATCAGGCCCAGGCAGTAGCGGCATTGCAGGAAGAGTTTGCTTTCGAAACGCTGGGAGTGGAGGTTCTTCAGGAGATGAACGACTTCCTTTCCCGATGGTTCTCGGCTCAGGGGCTTGCGGTGAAGGGGGGGCAGAAATAGTGAAAACAGAGTTTCGTTTTTCCCTGCCCAAAGGGACAGGATTTACGCCTTCCATGGGAAGTCGGATTATTGGAACCATGCGTCTCATCCGGGTGAAGGACCTGCTGGCTGTGTATCAGGATGCCCGGGTCCGGGAAAATCCTGGTTATTTCTACGTTATCCTGTTGAGCCGGGTGGTAGAGAAGCTGGCTGACGAGAAAATGGTGACAACCAAGACCATTGAAAAACTGGCGCCCGATGATTTTTCGTTTCTTGTAGATTTTATGAATGAGGTAAACCACAGCTTGATTCGTCGTGTTGCAGTTCAGTGTGGGGGATGCAATGCGACGTTCCAGGGGGAGTTTGCTGTACTGGGGGAAGCGTAGGCCGCCTTCCGGAGGAACTGCAGCGGGAGGTGGCCTATATTGCGTACCATTTACATTGGTCCCGACGTGAAATTCTGGAGATGACCCATCGGGAGCGCTCCATGTGGGTTTCCCGGGTGAACGAGATCAATGCGGAGATTCTGGAGAGGACCCGGAGGCTACGACGCGAATTCCTGGAGCAATCCAGTCCTGATTACAGCTAAAGCGGAGGATGAGAAGATGCTGAAAGAAATACTGAGCTATCTTGAGCCTGGATATTACGGTCGGATGAGTGAAGAGATTGAAACGGCGGTCCGCGACTACGACCGGGAAAAAAGCTCCGGGGACGACGACAGAATAAAGATGGCTCGTGAACAGGGCCGGGCTGTTGTTGAATCGGCGCTTCTTGCAGGTAGTCGGAACGCGGAGGAGCCCCCCTTTGTCAATCTGGATGCAGAGTTCTTCACCAGCGACGGCGCGCTGGATGAAGACCTCCTGAAACGCTTTTGCCGTGAGGCGGTGAGCCGGGTGTGTTATCAGCAGCAGCTGTGGATGCTTTCTGGGACACGGGAGCGGTATACGGCAGTGAGCGAGCGAGTGATGGAAGCGGGAGGCGAAGGGCTTGCCGGGGAGTTGCCCGGAGGGCGAGAGCGGAAGAGAGGTTCTCGCGAAGGAGGTGGCGAAGGGTACTATCTTCACTTTGATGGCCGGATACGCACCGAGCGGGATCGAAAGAAACAGCGTGTGAGCTTTGATGTTCTTCAGGATCGATCGGGATTTACCTGGGACCGCGGGTACGATGTGAATTACGAGGTGGAACGGAGCCGGCCTCGGGGATTTGACGAGAGCGGGATCTGGTGCGAGAGGGGAGGAGACGAGGGGAAGGAGGCAGCGGCGGATATTTTTGAAGATACGGGGAGAGTGCCCCCTGAGCGAGTGTACCTGGTGGAGTTTGAGGAAGGACTGTTTCTGTATGATGAAGGAGGAGTGCTGGAGGCCGAAGGGGCACGGCACTACTACCGGGAAGACGGGAGCGTCTACGGAGAGAGCATCCGTGAGCGGAATGAGACGGTTCGGATGATCGTTGAAGAGATGAAATCCCGGGGAGCGGAGAAACTGGCCGGGGTGGTGATTCCCGGAGGAGGTGACGGGGGCGGAGTGTACCGGGACGTGCTCGGGGAGGTGATGGGGGAAGAGACGGAAGTTTTGACGAGAGCCGAGGGACGGGCGAAAGAGGCCCTGTGGCGAGAAAGAACGGGAAGGAAGAGCGATGCTCTGGCGCGGGAGAGTGTTGCCGCGGTGAGCCTGGCCCTTACTGCACGAGGGTACGGGGGAGCGGCCCTGGCCGAAGCGGTGGAAGAGGTGAGCCGATCGGGCAGGGTGGAGGTTGAGGGACGATTTGATACCGCCGGGCTTGGTGTGTACGGAGCGAGAGAAGAGGTTTTGAGTGTCCTTGAGGAGGAAGGGCTGGATCTGGTGAGAGCGCAGGCGAGTCAGCTTGAGGGGGAAGATTTGAGCCGCTACAGTCGGGCCGTGCAGGGGGTGGTGCGACGAATGGGCGAGGGAGCTGAGGCAAGCGACCGGGTGGAAGCGGTTGTTGGTGCGGTGATGAGGGAGATTGAGGGAGATCCGCGAGAGGGGCGAGAGGCGGTATATCTGGAACAGCGGGTGGCCTTGGGCGATCTTGTGAAGGGCGCCGGTGAGAGAGGAAGGCGAGAGGAGGGCGAGAGTGTTCGGGAGTGGGTGGCGCGCTGGGGCGGTGATCTTCCCGAAGGTGCGGTTGAACAGGTGATTTCGAAGATCGGGGAGATTCATCTTGGGGCAGCCCATGAGGAGGCCCTGATGGGGGGGCTGGCTGTGGCATTTTCGAGGTACCAGGAGATTTCCCGGGGGAGCGGATTAACCCCTGTGGAGCTTGTGAGTGCTGTGAAGGGAATCGTTACGGGGAGCGAGACGGGTCGGGAGTACGCAAACCGGCCGGTGCATCTGCGGCAGGAGATTCGCGAGGTGGTAGCTGAGGCGGTGGAAGAACCGGGGTTTTCGATCTGCCTGAGCTACCAGGAGCTGGAAGCCCAGGGCAGAACCAGTCTGCTCTCGCAGACCCGTCCCGGCACACCCGAGGGGATGAGCGTTATCACCACGGACTCCCCGACGGGAGGCGGAGCGGAGAGAAGCGAGTTGCTCTGGGCCTTTCTTGGCTACGATGAACAGCTGCAGGAGCGGCTTGGCCGGGAGAGCCGGAGCCTT
>NZ_FTMS01000020.1 GCF_900156105.1 Alkalispirochaeta americana | reverse complement strand
CAAGGTGATCAAACGGGTCGCCTATGGCTTCCGGGACGACGAATATTTCTTCCTTCGCATCCGTCACGCATTCCCCGGAATTCGACGATGAACCTTTTATTTCTGCGGCTTCCGACTCGGCCAATTGCCTATGTACCGCGAGGCCTCCTACAGGGTGCCCTCGGTATGGTCCGCTTTCGTTGCCTCCAGCGGCGACCAGTGCCACGATCGATACAAGAGCGACCATAATGGATTTCTTTTCCATGCCAGCACGGCGGACCAATGCCCGCCCCTACTGAATATGCGCTCCATGTATTTTCAGAATCAGGTCGTTGGGCGGTCCTTCCCAGGCGCGGCGCACCCAGGCGGTAACCACCGCCAAAGTTCGTGAATCATGGGGGGACTTAACATAAGCCAACGGCTCGGCGGCCAGATAGGCCGCCATCTCGAACTGCTCATTAAAAAATTTCTGCCTTCGGCTGACTTCGGGAGCCCCCTCCTCCAAAAACATATCGACTTCTTCGATAACGTCCACTCCGAACATGGGATGCTCATGGTACTGCACGTCAACGGCCACATTAAAAACCATTCGACCGTACAAATAGTAGGGAAAGTCCTGTACCGACAGTTCCGTGTGACTGACTATTCCGTGTTCTTGCAGCACATCGCGGTGCTGTTCAATAGCGTCCTCATAATACTTTTCGAAAACAAACGAACCGACCGCCTCCAGTGATGCCAAGCGGCCCGAATGAGCCAGCGCCTGATCTTCATCGTCACGATGATGCCAGATAATTTCGTTGCTTTTCAGATCCTGCAGATACCAGCTGTAAAAAACCGCCCCGACATTCTGGTCGTAAAATCCGGCTATCCAGGCCAGCTTATCATCCTCTGACCAGCCGATGATCGATATCCGCGGTATGACCGAAAAAAGATTATGTCTCTCAATAAAATCACGATCCAGAGCAGAACTTAACTCCAGTCGCTCGGGCGAGGCCGACAGCTCGGGTTCGGTCTCGTTCACCCGTCCCTGAAAATCAACCTGCAGAAGTTCATGCTCTTCCTTAACATCGTACGGCGGCTCAGGCCCCTCTTCCCGCCGGCTATAAAGCTCAATGTGGTGATCATTTATTGTGGCTGTCTGGGTCATAGCCCGTCCCATCATATGCTCACGATAAGCCAGTTTTCGGGTACTGATCAGCTGCCCGCCTCTACCAACAGTCAGCAGATATAGCGAGGAACTTGGTGCGTTAATTCTGACGTGCTCCTGAACAATGATGTGACCGAATTGCCAGTGATCAATCTGCCCCCAGTAGTGATACTTGACGGTCGCCGCGCCGTCATCGACATAACTGGAACCCGTTTTTCCGTTATCGGCCAGATACCTTTCAAAGAATTCATCCGACACCTCGACCAACCCCGGCGCCTCCATCCCGTACTCCGGGATACCGATTACCATGCCGTCATAAACATGATGCATGTTTTCCTCTGGCAGCATGCCCCGTAGCTGCGCCTCGACGGTCAGAGGCACCACCAAAACCAGCACCATCGATGCAGCCTTTCGCAACGACCTGTTAAAATTCACGCAAAACTCCCAAATAACTATAATATTAAAAACAGTGCAGGAACACCCATTTCGTGATTTTCGTATGAAAATATTTTATCCCAAACTGAACGATTTTCACAGGCAGGAAAAAATGCCTCTATGTTGTGTAATGAGTTGAAACAAAAACGCCCAAGAGGTAATTCAATGGTGACCCCCAAGAGTACAGGCCCTTTTGCGTTTTGTCCAATCCCGGGTGTGCACCCGTGTGCACATACCCGGAGAAATCAGCGTTGCCAGGAGGGCGATCTCCTGATTGCCCTTGGAACACTCAATCATTGCACAGGAGACTCACCGCCGGTTTAGTGTTTTCATTGATTGCGCCATAGTAAAGGTGCTGGTTGTCATGGACCATGGACATTCAAAACGTTGCTGCGGCCCAACATGGCCGGCGAGCCTTCTGTAATGCACAATTCTTTCCCGCCCCGGAGTCTGTTGAGTTCCCAGAGGATGTCGGGAAATGGGAGTTGTTCACACGGTTGCCGTTTTCGACGTGTACACCGGAGTGACTGCGCCGGGGGTAAACCCGGCACAACCAGCCCTCCCCGGGATCACCCCATCAATCGATTTCGTACCACAAAATTGCGTTGGCATCCAGATTCAGTTCAAACGAGGTTCCATCCCCCCGGTAAACCCTTGTCTTCTGCGGTTCATAGGTATTGTTAACCACACAATACTTCCCTTTTTCCGGAAAAGCATGGACCTCCACGTTGTAGTTCGAGCTGAACCAGGCCAGCAAATCATCCTCGCCCCCGGAACTCCACAGAATCGAGCGGTGCAGAAGGCGGGTATTTTCAAAACTATAGGGAAGACCACTGACATAAACGCCTCTCCCCTGGCCATAGCTGTTCACTGCCAGCTGGACATCCCGATCCTCCTGAACCAGCACGGTCGCCTCAGGGAGAGCATACATGCCCTTCTTTCCTTCACCAAAGCTCGAGAGATCAGAAGAATCGGCCATGATAAAATGCGCCTTGTCCTGATCCCAGTTGTACTTGTCGTATCCCAGGGTGAAGCCCGTTTCCTTTTCCACACCCAGAATTGCAGAAACCTGCAGAAACCTGCCCTGATACTGGTGACCTCCTGGTTCCCCTATACCAATAAAACCTCCGCCCTCATAGACGAATCGCTTTATTCGTGAAGTCACCAGAGGATCTTCCCATTCCACTCCACCTGTGTGAGCCGTATCTGCGTCCCCACAATTGATGATGACATCAACATCGTCCAGAATCCTCTCGTTCTTCCTGATATCATCAAAACTGAGAAAGACAACGTCGAAGGGGGCTCCGCTGAGACTCTCAATAACACCGGCATAACTGTAATTCGGTTTCTGGTAAAGCGCGTGATGAACCATGTGGCATCCCCAGGCGCGCATGTGACCCCAGCAGTTCAGGATCGCAACTTTTTTGGCACAATATGGCTGCGCTCCATCGATATTGCGGTAAAGCAGGCGAAATTCGTTACAAACATTTTCAACATAATCCACGAAATCGGGGAACTGGCACGCCAGCTTGAGATATCCCCCGTAGCCTATCCTGTCAACGGGATTGCGGAGTATAGCCCTGCGGGCTGTAACCCAGTTATTTTTTGCCTCGCTAACGGGATCTCCACCATCATAAAATGTGTCCGGGAAAAAATAGGGCAAAAACCGGCCCTCGGTATATTTTACACCCTTGATATCGCTGATCAGCCGCAGGGTAGAACCATTTCCTACACTTCCCACAACCGCATCAAGACCGATCTTCTGAAACTCGTCCATAAATGGTTCCGTGCCAATCCAGTGATCCCCGAGAAACATCATGGCTTCTTTCCCATATTCGCGGGTTATATCCACCATCTCTTTTGCCAGCTCTGCCACCTCACGGCGCTGAAAATCGACAAAATCAAGAAACTCCCTGCTCGGCACCCGATACTGGTTGTTATAATACCCCTGATCTATGATGAACTCTGGCCGAAAGGGGTACCCGGCTTCCTGCTCAAATTTCTCGAGGATATAGGGGCTTACCGAGGCAGAATAGCCATACCAGTCAACATATTTTTCCCGGCGGAGGTCATCAAAAATCAAGGTAAACTGGTGAAAAAACGTTGTATACCGAATAACATCGACATGGGGATTGTTCTCGATAAAATTGCGTAATCGCTTCATCGAGTAGGCCCGTGTCTTCGGTTGCCTCACGTCAAACGTTATCTGGTGATCGACATCTTTCCATTCATTGACCACGGCGTTATACATGTGGACGGGATCCCAGATGATATAGGCAAGAAAACTGACGGTATACTCATGAAAAGCACGAGTGTTCCTGATTATTACCGTTTCTGTCTCCTCTTCATAGGACCAGTCGCTTGCGGGAAGAGGTAATCCCGAGGTTCGGTCCACCACCTCCCACCATCGGGTGATATCATCCTGAGAATTTACCCGGAGCAGTTCCTGGGCTATACCCTGCATGAGCTCCACACGGAGTTCTCCCCCCGGCGATGTCCTGAAACCGGTCATGATGTAACACTGCTGCACCTCATCAGGGTTGGCCAGCGCCCATTCATTGTCCTTTCTCGTGGTGTAGTAGGTGCTATAGACTTTGGCATCCAGATCGCGCAGCCCGGCAGGATAATCGGTGCCGTCGCAATCACGAACAGCATCGGCCCCCCATCGTCTGATGAGTTCGAGTGTTTCCGGAACCACATCAACATCCGTCGGTATAGTTACCCGCCCCCCCATCGTAGTGTCGCTCTTCATTTCTCCCCCAAAATAAAATTACTTGTCTTTTCTGTTGTACAGATAAAGAAGCAGAAGCAGTCCCGCGAGACCTGCCATCATGCGGCCGGCGTTTGCCCAGCCCGTTGTTTTCTGACCGTCGATAACCATCCAGAGGAAAACGCCCGCCAGCACTGTTTTCCCCGCAGTGAAAAAGAGGTGTGTTAATTTTTCCATGACAATTATCCCTTTAGCCCCCCAAGATTCATTCCTTCGGTCAGTTTTTTCTGGACACAGATGTAGAGAACCAGGGTCGGGACCATAACCAGCACAAGCCCTGCATACAGCTGACCATATTGGGCTGCTGCATTTTGCGCTTTCATCAAATTCATCAGGCCAACCGGAAGAGTTCTGGTCCCCCCCGGCCGTGTAAGAAGTGTGATGGCTATGATGTATTCATTCCAGAAGGCAAGAGAGTTAAACAAGATAACCGTGATAATACTGGGCATGGCCATGGGAAACATTACATGCATCATGGTCCGGAAATACCCTGCCCCGTCGATATATGCGGCCTCCTCGTAGGAGGAGGAAAGCGTAACAAAATAGCCACTGAGGAGATATATTGTGAATGGCAAAGCTGTGGAGGCATACACCAGAGCCAGGACGAAGATGTTGTTCAGGAAAAAACCATCCATGCCGTAATCACGGAGATATCCGTCAAAACCGACAAACATAAGAAATATCGGAACAACGATGTAATTCACGTTTATAAAGAGCCCTCCCATGAAAAGCACACGAAGGAATCTTCTCATGCGAAAACGGAATCTGCTGAGACAGTAAGCTGCAGGGAGCGCAACCACCAGGAGAATACATATTGCCAGCAGAGTAACAATAACGCTGCTCATCATATATTCGCCCATCCGGGCATTGCTCCAGGCCTCGACGAAATTCTGGTAGTGAAACCCCTCCGGGAGTAACCAGGGATTTCCGTAAAATTCACTGTTCTTCTTGATAGAAGCCATGAAGACCCATGCGACAGGAATAATCACACTAACTGCCAGGCTAATCAGGGCAACGTAAATGAATATTCTGTAAATTTTTCCAAATGTGTGTTCAAATAATTTCATAGTGTCAACCAAACTATATTTCTATTGGATCGCGATACGTCACAAGATTGACAATTCCGCTCAAGGCAAAAGAGAAAGTAAATACCACGACTCCTATGGCCATACCGTAGCCATAACTCGAGTTCGTATAGGCCTGCCGATACATGTAGCTCAAGAAAACTTCCGATGCTCCATCGGGCCCGCCATTCGTCATGGCAGTAACAAAGAGGAAACTCAGATTTATGCTACTGATTATGAAAAACGTCATCGTCGTCCTTATATTCGACCATATGAGTGGAACAGTGATCCTGAAGAATTGATGGATTTTTCCTGCGCCTTCCAGATTTGCCGATTCATAAAGACTTTCCGGAACCGAGGCCATGCTCGCCATATACATCACCATGTAGTAGCCAATCGCCTGCCAAACCATTGCTCCGGCTATACTAAAGATCACGATGTCGTTATCACCCAGCCAGTAGACAGGCTCTCTGGTTCGGTCAAAAAAAGAAATTATACTGTTTAGCATCCCGTTGTTTGCTTCATAGATAGCGCTAAATATTGCACTTATTATGACAACGGAAAGAATGTTCGGAATATAAAAAACAACGCGGAAAAAATTTTTACCCTTCACGTCTTCTCGTGAGAGAATACTGGCGAATACAAGAGAAATCCCGAAAGTTACAATACTTACCACTGATATGAGCAGAACCGTGTTCTGAAAAGACTGGAGAAACCTCATATCACCGGAAAAAAGTATCCTGAAATTGTCCAGACCAACAAAGGTTCTGCTCGCAGAATATCCACCCCACCGATAGAAGGACATCCTGAATACATTTATCGTGGGAACTACCATGAACAATGTAAATAACACCACAGAAGGAGCCAGGCACATAAAGATAAATGCGCCCTTCGAATTTTTTTTCACCCCTTATCCTCCGGAGAGCGGCGAGCAAAACAATGCCCGCCGCAAAGTTTGCAGGGACCTACTTTAACGCAGCCCTTAAGAGATCACTATTTCGCTTTATCTGGTTAACCCACATCTCCCTTGTCCTGCTTCCGTTAACGAGTGAATCTACAGGAGCAAAAAAGGTGTCATAGACGGTGACCCCTTCGACCGGGACGGTTGTGGCAAAGGCACCCAGAGCAGCCTTTGTGCCGCCGTCATAGATGCTGTAGAAGAGGCTGTTTTCACCTTCCAGCATATCGCCCAGACCGACAATCGGCTGATAGGCACTGCTCCGGGCGAAAATGGCTGCCGCCTCGTCGGAGTAGAGATAGGCCAGAAAGGTTTTTGCTGCATCCTTGTTCCGGGCGCCCGCAGGAATCCAGGCCTGCTCGAACCAGGTATAGGAATAAGAATCGCCCCCGGTCTCGAGAGCTGGCAAGCCGGTCAAACCCCACTCAAACCCCTCTGCTCTGGGAGCATCCCGCATCTCTCCGGTCACCCACGTCCCGTTGGGCATGAAAATTGCCTTGTTATCCAGGACAAGCTGCTGATTCCGTGTAAAATTTGCACTGTTGGCATTTGACGGCACCGATCTCTCGGTATAGGAGGCCAGAGTTTCGATTATGTCGAAGATCTTGCGTGCTTCCCCGGTCTCCCATATGCCCTCAGTGAATGTTGTTGCCCTGTCAAAAAAATCTGCACCGCCCACCACATAAAGAAGCGCATAGAAAAATGCATCAAAATATCCGGCCGTGGGATATGCGAACAGGGCTATTCCCTCGGCCCTGGCTTTGTCACCCAGCTCCCACATTTCGTCCCACGTGGAAGGGAGGTCCCATCCTTTTTCCTTAAGCAAATTGGCATTGTAGAAAAGACCGCAGGGACTGTAGAACATCGGGGCAAGATAGGTTTTTCTGTCGCTGTACGGGTTTGTAAGTGATGATTCCAGGAAACCACCGGCTATCTTGTCACGCACACGGACATTTTCGCCGGGAATAACCATCGCCAGCATATCGGTGAGCGGCTCCAGAGCGCCTTCTTTTATCATGGTTTCAGTGAGCGCTCTTTCCCGTCCTGTAGCCAGATGAATAACGTCGGGGAAATCGCCAGCCTGCATTCCCGGAGCGATAACATCCTCAATGTTTCTGTCGATTACAAGCTCAACCTCTATTCCTGTTTTTGCAGAGAAGGCCTCGGTCACCTCTTTCCACAAATCAGATCCATAGGCAGACTCCAGCGCAGCTACGGTAATCCGCCCCTCGCTCGCCGTCGATTCATTTCTGCCACTACACGCCGCAAAAACAACTATTGTCAGAACTAACAAAAAAAGTTTTCCCATTCTGTTCCTCATAATCTGGGGACCTCCTGCTTTTTAATCAGTGTAACCAGAGCGATTCAGATTCATAGCTCCATCTTGCTGAGTTCTTTAGCTATCTTGCTCTCGTTTTCCCTTCAGTCTTGATGAGCCTGCGAGAGCGTAGTACATTGAGAGGGTGAGCATGCGGCGCTATGATTTTCGGGACGATTCAGGGGACGAAGCCGGAGCGATCCCCCCTGAAAGCGAAATCCCTGGATCAAGGACGCACCATTTTTTCAGCGACAGCACCCCCCGGTTCAAGCTTCTGTTCCTGAGTAAATCAAAATTTGAAAACGACTGGCATAGCGTTCCTCACACGCATTTTTTCTCCGAGATGTTCTATGTAATGAACGGAGAGGGACAGTTCTTCGCAAATAACCACACAGTTGATATAAACAGCGATTCTCTCGTGATTGTAAATGCAAACGTGGAGCACACCGAAATATCCACGCACAGCGAAAATCCCCTGGAATACATTGTTCTTGGCATAGAGGGCCTTCAGTTCGATTTTGGCCCTGAAGACAGGGGATTCTCCGTTGCATATTATCGCGATGCAAAAATGGAAATGCGCTTCCTTTTTCTGGCATTGCTCCATGAAATGAGAAAACCCGGATATGCCTTCAAGAAAGAATATTGCCAGAATGTTTTGAATCTGATCATGATAAACATAATGCGGCACAAATCGATGGGAATCTCGATTTCCCCGCCTCGAAAGGCCTGCAAGGAGTGTGCCCGTGTAAAGGAATATATCGACCAAAACATGAAGAACAACATAAATCTTGATCAATTAGCAAAAATCGCTCACCTCAATAAATACTACATGTCACACACGTTCACCAAGACATACGGAATATCACCCATAAACTACCTGCTGGAAAAACGCATAGAAGAGTGCAAGCATCTTATCGACTCGACAGATCTCTCTCTATCGCAGATATCATCGATTGTGGGATTCTCTTCTTCGAGTTATTTTTCCCAAAGCTTCAAGAGAATCGTAAAGATC
Organism: Alkalispirochaeta americana; assembly: GCF_900156105.1. Taxonomy (NCBI): domain Bacteria; kingdom Pseudomonadati; phylum Spirochaetota; class Spirochaetia; order Spirochaetales; family Spirochaetaceae; genus Alkalispirochaeta; species Alkalispirochaeta americana. Next base: position 26,221 of record NZ_FTMS01000020.1, on the reverse strand, counting down.
AGCCCCCGGGAATACCGGAGACGTGTCAAGACAGCATCTTTCAGGAGATTGTCCCGGGACGTTGCCCGTCACACACAATAACGGGCCCGCTGGCGGGCGCCAGAAGCGGTCCACAAAAAAAGCCCGGCAGTGTACATCAGTACGTTGCCGGGCCCTGCAAGAGCCACCTGTCGGATTCGAACCGACGACCCCGAGATTACAAGTCACGTGCTCTGGCCAGCTGAGCTAAGGTGGCGTGGCATTATTCGTCAGCTACTTTGCACCGTCAGGGGCCCCCGTGTCAACCGAAAAACCTGCTGAACAATCTGCCCCCGGAAGACTTTTCTCCGGAACCGGCAAGGGCTGCCGGCAGGGAGAGTCAGCCCGGAAGAACCCCAAAGGGAGGCGTCTCAGGAAGCTCCCGGGCCAGGGAACGGCCGAATTGCAGGATCTCCACCCGGTTCTGGTGAATTACCAGGGTCAGCTCAAAATGAGCTGTCTCGGAGCGGTCGGACGTGATGATTCCCCAGCCGTCATCTTCCATTTCCACCGTTCCATCGCCACTGCTGTAGACCGGCTCAATATTGAAAACCATTCCCTCGGCAAGACGCACCGAGGCCGCCACCGACCCTTCTCCCTGGCGAACAAAGGGGATCACCGGCGGCTCGTGCAGTTCCCGGCCTATGCCGTGGCCAAGACATTCCCCAAGCACGGAAAGCCCCTCCCGATCAGCAATCTCCTGGGAAATCGATGAGAGTTCACCCAGCGATATCTCCGGTTCGATCGCACCCAGAAGATCCCGGAAAGCACGCCACGAGGTATGGTAAAAACACTCAACCCGGCGCGAACACCCCGGCATCAGGTAGGTCCAGGCAGCATCACTCACCCACCCCGCAGCCCGGGCGGCAACATCAACGGTGAAGATATCGCCCCTTCTGATGGACCGGGCCGAGGGTATCCCATGAACCGCCGTAGCGTTGATGCTCACGCTGCAGTGAGCGGGATAGCCCCGGTAGCCCACAAGAGCGCTGACGAGTCCATGCCGGGATAAATAGCGTCGCGCCTGGCGGTCGATCTCTCCCGAGGGAAGCCCCTCCCAGGATCGCCGGGCTATCTCGTCAAAGAAAGGAAAGAGAACTCTGCTGACCTGGGCAATCCTGCGTATTTCCAGAGGCGATCTCCGGGAGAGGGGCGTGATCACAGTGGTTTCTGAAGCACGATAATGGCCGAGCTCCCCAGGAAGAGAGCCCCCACCAGGAAGACCGTCAGAACCAACCCGGCCAGGCGGTACAACCGTCGCCATTCTCTGCGAGACACCACCAGGACAAGCTCGCCCGCGAAGGCAAGCAGAGCGGTTAACCCCGAGAAAGCCCCCAGGTACTGAATCAGCCGCAAGAGATAGGTCTGAGTTTCCTGGGAGAAGGCCTGGTAGTTTCCTGCCACATAGAGCAGAGCGGCCACGAAGGCCCCTCCCGAAGAGAGAACAATAGACCTCTCAAAAAACCCCAGAATGAACCGAGGTGTATCTCTGGGTCCCCGTCGCTGATTCCTTGGCATCACAGGAGGCAAGTCTACCACGAGTGACCGCTCGTTCTCTACCGAACCGGGGCGGTTCGGGAAAAAAAGGGGAAATCTCCCCTCTTTGTCATTCCTTCCCGGTGCGCCCTGCCCCGCTCCTGTGGTAGGATGAAGATCGTTCGTTGCAGGAATGAACCTTTGCGGGAGTACTCCCTGCAGGAAAGGAACAGACGAGATGAAACGGTTTGCTGCAATTCTTATCATTCTGATCATATTCGGAGCGATCGCCTTTGGCGTGGGCTACGCACCGCTTCGGTTGCAAGAAGGCACCGTGGCGGTGCTCTATACCAAAACTTCGGGATGGGACCCTGAGCCCCTTCAGGCAGGGGTTTTTGACTGGCGCTGGGAACTTCTGGTCCCCACCAACGCCCGGATATACTACTTTCCCGATGCACCACGCCAGGCCCGGCTGGAAACATCGGCCCTTCTGCCGTCGGCCGAGCTCTATGAACAATTTCTGGAAGGTTCTCCCTCGCTTCGCCAGGAACTGACCCTGGACATCCAGTACCGACCGCTTCCGGAGAACTTCACAACTCTTGCTCCCCGGGGTATTGGCGGAGACAACCTTGAGTCGTGGCTCGTGTCCATCGATAAAGAGCTTACCGGTTCGGCTCTGGTTTTTGCCGCAACAGCCCTGGAAGAGTTGCTTGAAGAGGAAGATCTCCTGGTTCCCGCCCCTGCTGTGGCCCGGAAGGTTGCAGGGAAGCTTCAAGCGCGTTTTCCTGACCTCGAAATCCAGTCGGTCGTGGTGGAATCCCTGAATCTTCCGGACCCTCAACTGTACCGCCTGGCGCGCGACACCTACCGTCGCGTCCAGCAGACGCGGGAGGAGTCTCTCCAGGAGGCAATTCGGGCTGCTGCACGGGACAGGGAAGCCGCCGACCATCGGGTTGAAACGCTCCAGCAGTTTGGCAGGGTCTTCTCGGAATACCCCGTGCTTCTTGAATATCTGGAGATTACCGCCCGGACGGGGCAGAACCCTCTCAACCTGGAACTTCCACTCAAAAACGCCTCTCTGCCCGGCCAGGAGCGTTAATCTTCCGGAAGAAGAAGAACTTCTCTGCCCGGGGCGCCTCAGGAACTCCCCGACCCGCTCTCGAGCAGTATCAGTTGGGCCAGAATGTTCTGGGTGGATTCGAGGACCTTCACCGATCGATCCAGACGCGTTTCAAAGGGGCGATCTTCCCCGGGCGCCGGGTCAAAGTTCCGGTAGCGCTCGTTCATCTGGGTCATGCTTCCCCGTCGCAGGGAGAGGAATCGTGCCCGTATTCCCTGGAGGAGCTCCTGAAACTTCTCTGCCGTTTCCCGGGCATCGCGGTTCTTCTGCTGGATCAAGGCCCGGTAGGCGTTCAGTTGACTTGCATCCCGGTCAGCCGTTCCAAAGCGGTAGCGGTAAAAGGTTTTTCCCTCGTCTGAATCGGGGGAGAAGCTGATATCAAAGGCCCGAAGGCGTTGTTCCAGATCCTCCAGAGAAGCGGCAAAGAGAGAAATATCTACAGAGTTGCTCCTGTTCCGGCTGGGCATCATGCGGGACAAAATACGCAGAAAATCCGATAGATCGTCGTGAAAAATCCGCTGGAGGAAGGTAAAGATGAACTGGAGAGATCGGTGGACCCGCAATTCGGCGACCCCCGAGCGAGCAATTCCCGTCTCAACCTCGGGACTGAAATATTCGAACGAGGAAAGCCCTCGGGGGAAAAGATTGCGTATCATCGTATCCAGGGCACCCTTGCGAAGCTCCTGAAAGCGCTGGTCCAGCTGATCCAGCATCTTTATTTTGAGGTTGGCATAATAGAACTCCCGGAGTCGCAACCGGGGGGTGTAGGCCATAAACCGGTAGTAGGGATCGGTACGGAAAAAGCGGATCATATCCTGGAGAGGCACGGAATCGCGCAGCCTCGACGCTTCGCGGGCCAGAAGAAGCAGGTTTCGCTGCAGAACCTTTTCTTCATCAAAGGGAGGTATATCCTCCAGGGGGGTCCCGGGTTCCGTCTCCTGCCGGAGCGCGCAATAGGCGTGGAGCAGCTCCCCGTACATCGACGGCTCTCCCTCGACCCGACTGCAATAGTGGAGTGCCAGATACAGCTCTTCTATCCGCTCCAAAGCGGTCGAAACTGGCGCGTTCCCGAAGGAGATATCGTCCTCACTCACCGCCTCGACCCTGGACGAACGGAAGAGCGCAAAAAACGAATCATAATCAAAGAGGACCAGATCCTTGAAGAGGTAGAGGGGTTTCATGCCACCCTCAAGTTCGTCGATCACCGCATCGGGGATGCTCTCCACATATTTACTCAGACGCTCCAGAACGGTCTGTTTCAGTTTGCCCGGGGATTCCGTCTCGCGAAAGGTCTCCTGTAGTTCCTCCAGAGGACACAGTTGTTCAAGCGAGTTTTTTGCATCGGGTATCCTTCGGGCCAGGAGGTAATCCAGCATCGTCCGAAGGGCCGACGGATTATACCAGATGTAGGAAAAGAAACCGGAAAGCGGTTCTGCCGCACGGCAAAGCGCCCTGATCTCCCGGGGGAGGCCCGGTAAAAAACGCCGGCCCTCGAAATCGGCCATATCCTGGGAGTGTTCCCTCACCCGTTGCCTCGCCTGGGAGAGGCGAAGCGCAACAAAGCGTTCACGCTGTCCGCCGGCCCGAAAGAGCCCGGACATCCAGAGCTTCAGCCGTTCACGAAACGTGAGGCGCTCCATATCGGCCTGAATCAGCTCGTTGCGACGCTCTTTCTGGAGTTCGCTATGGATGATTTGCCGCCGGGCTCCATCACCGAGGCTCAGACTTTTCTCGATCCGCTCCAGAAGGGACGCACGCTCCTCCTTTGTGAGCGATCGCGAGAGCCCTTCCAGCGAGCCGCCTCCTAGAGAACCAGAGGAAACCTGAGAGCGCGGACCATAAGAAGTCGTCCGGTTACCATGGTGAGAGCGCATTCTTCTCCCGTACATTCATTACTTACTCCTGCATCGCCCTGGCGCCATTCCAGACCATCCAGTTCCCACCGCAACCCCCGGGAACGCATACGGCACACACCGGCTCCCAGAGGAAAGAAGGAAATCACCTCTCCGGGCCGGGAGGAGAAGCGGATCGCCCCCTCGACCACAGAGATCTCTTCCCCGGCGGTGATCCAGCGTTGCGGGTACGGCACGCGATCAAAGAGCGCCCGAAGGCCCAGAAGATGATCCAGCCGCCCCCCTCCTCCACCAAGGATTGTCAGATCGGTCACCCCCCGATTCCAGAAATAGGTCAGGGCCAGCTCCGTATCGGTGTAATCCTTTGCACGGTCAAAGACCTGACGCGGCACATCAGGAAAGTTCTCCTCCAGGAGCGTGGCGTCCAGGGAATCGAAGTCTCCCAGGATCACCTCAGGCTGCAGACCGTACCGGGCAAGATGATGTATCCCCGAATCGGCAGCCACAATCCTCCAGTGTGAAGGGGTGCCCAGACGAACCGCGTCCTGCGGGGCGTCTCCCCCGGTCACCACAAGTCCTTTCTGAACAGCCATAGCCCCTCCCGGTGTTCGTCCCGATTTTCCCCGACGAGGCCTTTCCATGCCTGACGATACTACCGGCCAGTCTTATCCTACCGGGCCTGACCGGGTCTCGTCAAATAGGCTGCACCGGGAGCCGGAACTCTCAAGAAGATGCCCGATGCAACCGACATACAAAACAGAGAACAGGGACGTTCTCATACTATCATCAAGGAGGATGAGATGATCATCAACCACAACATGACCGCGATGTTTGCTCAGCGGCAGCAGAAGTTCAACGGCATGACCGTCCAGGGAAACGTGGAGAAGCTCTCCAGCGGTCTGCGCATCAACCGGGCCGGCGATGACGCCAGCGGTCTCGCCGTGAGCGAGAAGATGCGTTCCCAGATCCGGGGACTGAACCAGGCCGAGCGGAACGCCGCCGACGGTATCTCCCTGATCCAGACCACCGAGGGCTATCTTCAGGAGACCCAGGACATCCTGCAGCGCCTGCGCGAACTGGCCGTTCAGTCTTCCAACGGTATTTACACCGCCGAAGACCGGATGCAGATCCAGGTGGAGGTCTCCCAGCTGGTCGACGAGATCAACCGCGTTGCGTCCCACGCCCAGTTCAACGGCATGAACCTCCTCACCGGTCGTTTTGCCCGCGATACCGGGACCAACACCGTGACGGCGAGCATGTGGTTCCATATCGGTGCAAACATGGATCAGCGGGAACGGGTCTATATCGGCACCATGACCGCCCAGGGTCTGGGACTTCAGAGCACAGCAGGTCTGCCGCACACGGCAAGCTTCATCAGCCTGAGCAGCCCCGACAGCGCCAACTCTTCAATTGCCGTGATCGATTCCGCTCTCAGAGCGGTGAGCAAGCAACGAGCTGATCTGGGTGCCTACCAGAACCGTCTTGATATGGCCCGGGTTGGTTTGAGTGTGGGAGCTGAAAACCTGCAGGCTGCAGAATCGCGCATCCGTGATGTCGATATGGCCCTGGAGGTGGTGGATTACACCCGCAACCAGATTCTGGTTCAGTCCAGCACAGCCATGCTGGCCCAGGCAAACCAGCAGACCCAGTCGGTACTGCAGCTCCTGCAGTAATCCCAGCGATCTTGCAGAAGCGCGGCCTCCCGGGGCCGCGCTTTTTTTGTCCCCCCGGCCTTGCTGGCGGGTTACCCCTGATTCTGCTACTCGTTCCACCGCGCCTGCTGCTCGTTGACAGAACGGAGCCTCTTCTCTACCTTTCTCGCCATGCTTCACGTGCCATCAACAATCCGCGCCTTCGCGAGCGTCTTCTCCCGCGAGGGATACGAACTCTACATTGTTGGAGGCGCTGTGCGAGACGCCCTCCTGGGAAAAGCGGTGGACGATTACGACTTTGCAACCTCGGCAACCCCCGAGGAAGTACAGGGCCTCTTCCGCCGGGTCATTCCCACGGGGGTGCAACACGGGACAGTCACCGTGCTCTTTCAGGATCATTCCTTTGAAGTGACCACCTACCGCATCGACGGGTTGTATACCGATCACCGGAGACCCGACACGATCGCCTATACCCGCTCCCTGGAGGAGGATCTCCGCCGCCGCGATCTGACGATTAATGCAATCGCCCTGAACCCGGAAACCGGAGAGGTGGTTGACCCCCTGGGCGGGCGCGCGGACCTGAAGGAGCGGGTCATCCGCACCGTAGGGTCCGGGGACGATCGGTTCCAGGAAGATGCCCTGCGCATGGTGCGAGCCGTGCGATTTGCTGCCACCCTGGATTTCGCCCTCCTCCCCGACGTGGCCGAGGCGATCCGCCGCCATGCCCCGCTTCTGGGACAGGTCTCGCAGGAACGGATCGCCCAGGAGCTGGAAAAACTCATGCGCGCAAGACACCCCTCCTCGGGATGGCGACTCTTCCGCGACACGGGTCTCCTGGAGCAGTTTCTCCCGGAACTGGAGGAGGACCGGGAGACACCCAGCCCTGTTTTTGAACATCTCCTGGGCAGTTGCGACTGCGCCCCCCTGGATCCGCCCCACCTTCGGTGGGCAGCACTCTTCCACGACATCGGGAAACCCCGCTGTTGCGCCGAGGATGAGAAGGGGCGTCATTTTCACGGCCACGACCAGGTATCAGCCTCCATGGCCGAGGAGGTTCTTGGCCGTCTGCGCTTTTCGAAAGAGCGGATACGCTCTGTGGCTCATCTGGTGCGGCACCACATGTTCGGGTATACCTCCGAGTGGAGCGACGCCGCAGTACGACGCTTTATCTCCCGCGTGGGCGAGGAGGAGGTGTTCCTCCTCACGGCCCTCAGGAGAGCTGATATCTGCAGCAAACTGGGCCGACCACCGGTTCTGCCCGATCTGGATGAGCTGGAGGGGCGAATACGCTGCATGCTGGAAGAAGGCCACCCCCTGACCCGGAAAGATCTGGCCGTAAACGGGAGGGACCTGATGAGCCAGGCAGGAATACCCTCGGGCCCCGCCCTGGGAATCGTTCTTGAGGAGCTCCTGGAGACAATCCTGGACGATCCCTCAATGAACCGCCCGGAAACGCTTCTGGAGATCGCTCGAGCGATCTACCAGGCTCGATTCCACCCGTCTCGGGAACCCCGGGACAAAAAAGGGTGAGTCCGGAAGGAACCCTATTCTTTGTGCGAAACCTGGCTTGAGGAATCCTCGGGCTCCTCTGCCAGAACTGCGTAGGCACATTTTGCAGCGCCCTGCTCCGCCTCTTTCTTGTTTTTTCCCATGCCAGGTCCATAGGTGTTGCCCGCCACATCTACCTGCACCCAGAAGGTCTTGTCGTGATCAGGGCCGGTTTTTCGTTCCACACTGTAGCGAGGATAGGTTTTGTACATTTTCTGGGCCAGTTCCTGGAGAAGGGTCTTGTAATCCTTCCGGTGGCGATCGGCCAGGACTGACTCGATTTGTGGTTCCAGATGAGAAATGACAAAGCGCCGTGCGGCCTTGAAGCCGGAATCGAGAAAATAGGCGCCGATGATCGCCTCCAGGGCGTCGGCGAGGATCGCCTTTTTGGAGCGCCCCCCGGAGAACTCTTCTCCCTTGCCGATCAGGATAAAGGTGTCAACGCGGATCTTGCGGGCAATCTCGGCAAGACTGTCCTCGCTGACAACAAAGCTCTTGATACGGGCCAGATCACCCTCGGGGCGATCCCCCAGCTTGATGTAAAGATACTCCGCCACTACCAGACCAAGTACGGAATCTCCAAGAAATTCGAGGCGTTCGTTATTTCTGATTGTATCGTCACGCTCGTTTGCGTAGGACCGGTGGGAGAAGGCCTGGTTGAGGAGTTCCAGATTCCGGAACTTCAAACCCGCATGGTTTTCGAACAGGTGAAGGTCTTTTTTTCGCGGCCCGTCGGGAACGTTCCCACCGACAGACCCAGCTCGCAGAAACGCCATGAGGAAAAGCAAGGGTCCGGAACAACAGCTCCGGACCCGGCGGCATTACTTCTGCTGAGACTTCAGGAAATCAAGGGCGTCGCGAACCGTCTCAAACTCGTTTGCTTTTTCGTCGGGGATGGCAATTCCCATCTCTTCCTCAATAGCATAGACCAGTTCGTAGGTATCAAGACTGTCAGCACCAAGATCCTGGCGAAAAGAAGAATCCATGGTGATTTTGTCTTCTTCAATCTCAAGCTTCTCGGCGATCAGCTTCTTCATCTTTTCAAACAATTCGTCCATCACAACCTCCGGTTGATATTAGAGTTCATCCGTGTCTACCACGCGCTTGCCGCGGTAGAAACCGGATGTAAGGTCCACACGATGACGCAGAACGAGTTCCCCCGACTCCGGCGATGTCATCAGCGTGGGTGCGCCAATTTTACCATTGATTTTACGGCGACGCCGCGTTCTTGCCTTCGAATGTTTCTTCTTTGGTACTGCCATTATATCTATCCTCTCACGCAATGCAACTTTGGTTCTGCGATCATATCCACGGCCATGAAGTTTGTCAACCTCGGTCGCGGACCGAAAAAACATTACCCTGTCTGCCAGGGCTTCATCAAAACTCCCGGGGTATTCGCTCGAAGAGTTTTTTCTCTACCAGAGGAGGCACCATCGCCGAGATATCACCCCCGAGCCGGACCAGCTCCTTGATGGAAGAGGAACGGAGAACAAAATACTGCGCATCGGTGGGCATGAAGATCGTCTCGATCTCCGGATCAAGCCCTTTATTGAGCATGGAAAGCTCGAACTCATAGGAGAAATCAGCCAGAGCACGGACGCCCCGTATCATGATCCGGGCATCGACCTTCTGGGCGAACTCCACAACCATCCGCTCCCAGAGGTGAACATGCACCGTGTCCCACCCTGCGGTCAGCTCCTGCATCATCTCAAGCCGCTCCCGGGCATCGAAGGTGTATTTTTTCTGGCTGTTATGGGCCACCACAACGTAGATCTCATCGTATATTCGCTGTGACCGCTCTATGAGGTTGAGATGCCCGTTGGTGGGAGGATCAAAAGACCCTGGCAGTATAGCTCTCAGCATGCAGGAATAGTAGTACACCCTCTTCCCGTTGACAAGGCTCGCATCGAAGCGCACTCTCTGAAGTATGGCGCGCTTTTCTTCTTCTCCGGGCGAGCGATATCTGCTTCTGACCGGGATTATCGCAGTCTGTTCTCTGGGCGTTTCTGCCGTGCCGATTCTCTCTGCCGGGGAGGTCGCCGGGGAGATCGGCGGAGAGATCGCCGGGGAGAATGAGAACCTTCACTCCTCCCGTGAAGCTGACCGCCCCCACTGGATTCCTGTGGGCCGGGTCTCCCGGGAACTGGAACAGCAGGCTCTGCAGCAACGGGTTTTTCTTGAACATCACTCCCAGAGCATCCAGCGCCAGGGTCTTGCCATGATTCGCTCCAGCCTGGACCTCTTTGACAGGGCCGATCTGCGGTTGTCCGCCGTACCCCTGGTGGTGGATATGCTGGATCGGGAGTATCGCATACTTCGGGTTCCTGCCCGATACCAGGTTGATTCACCCACTCGAACCGAAGCATTGCACCTTTTAGCCGACCTGGGAGGAGAAACGGCCCGAGAACAGCTCAGAAGGTCTCTGGAGGCAGATAGCGACGGGACGGTACGCGCCACGGCGGCGCTTCTGCTTGCCCGCTCCCCCCAGACGAGCCCCGATCAGGATCTTGCATCGATAGCAGCATCGTTACGACAGGCCACACGCAGGGGCGGCCCCGAGGAGGAAATCCACCGGCTCCTCCAGGCGGCCCGGAACATGATTCCCCAGGCCTGGGAACCCGAGATCCCTGACCTTGTGTATGCCCTGGGAGAGATCGTCCAGGGCCCCTATTCGTCGGGATTGCGAAGAAGCTCCCTCTCCATGCTGGAGGAGCTCATCCGGCGATGACCGGGGGAGGCAACAAGACCGGGAGGCGCATCCAGCCCCAGCAGGCGATCAGAAATTCGCCCCGCCAGACGATCGATTGCTCCATCCACATAGGCGGGATCTCTGATGCAGGTCTTGAGGAAGGCGATTCGTACTGGATCGTATGGCTTTGCTACTCTGGGCATGGCGCCTCAAACGCTCCCTGGATGTGCCGGACCGTTCCAGCTCCTTCATCTACACATAGTACGTCAAACCGGAAACTCCGGTCCCGGAACTGCGGGTTCTGCTGCAAGAAGACCCGCGCAGCCCCCACGATGCGCGCCTGCTTGCGCGGTCCCAGAACCCTCTCCAGGGCATCCTCCGGGAAGAAACGCCACGCCTTGACCTCGACAAAGAGTAGCGTTGCACCGTCTTCACCTACTATATCGACCTCACCGGCGCGACACCTGAAGTTTCTTGCGAGAATCTGGCAACCTTTTTGCTCCAGCCAGGCCGTTGCCCGGGCTTCACCGGCCTGTCCTTTCTGGTAGGTGCTTTTCAAGAAGCTCTTACCGGTTCCGATGCTGCGCCGCCAGAGAGTTGGCGTCTACTGCCCGGACGATGAAGACCGATTTGGTTTCTCCCAAATCGATTTCCGGGCCATCGTCATCGACAAACTCCCGGCCATCGGCGTCGATGATCACTTTCACCAGCGGCTTCAGGGGAGCTGAACTCCGGTTTTTCAGAACACGGCAGACCGAGGCATCGCTCAGGAGCACGATGCTCCCGATCGGATAAATACCCAAAACCTGAATAAACACTTTCAGGACGTCGGGATCAAAGCGGGTTCCGTTATCACTCAGGAGATTTCGAATGGCCGTGTAGCCGATCATGGAAAGACGGTAGGGTTTATTTGATACCATGGCAACGAAGGAATCGGCGACGGCGATAATACGCGCCTCCAGAAGGATGGAGTCGCGGGCGATGCGCCGGGGATAGCCGTTGCCGTCCCATCGCTCCTGGTGCTGCAAGGCAGGGATGCCCACCTCTTCGGGAAAACCGATCTCCCGGGTGATGATCTTGTAGGAGTAGATGGGGTGCGTCTGGATCTGGCGACGCTCTTCAGGAGTTAATTTTCCTTCTTTCGAGAGAATTTCCTGGGGGATTCGCAACATTCCCACATCGTGCAAGACCGCCGCAGTAACCAGGAGAATCAGGCGGTGGCGGGGTAGCTGCATCTTTCTTCCCACCAGGGCTGCCAGTATGGCCGTGTTCAGGGCGTTTTCTACTTCTCCCGCCTCCCCCTGCATTCCGTATAGCATATACTGAACAACATCGTTCGGATGAACATCGAGAAGTTGCAACAACCGGTTCACAACGCGATAGACCTCGTCTTGTTCCACCGCTTCCTCGGCCCGGAGCCGCCCAAAAATCTCGAGAACCGTTGACCTCAGGGAATTGTAGTTCGCTGTTATTGCCTTTTGGCGAGGACTTGTAAAGGCCCGCAGAAAGAAGGCGTTCAGGGCTGCCTGGGGATCTTCCGATATTTCCGCCCCATCGCAATAGAGGCTGGTGATCTCCCACTTTCGCAACCGTGCCAGATCGCGTTCACGGACCGGAATCCCCTCGGGGACAAAGAGGTTGTCTTCGTCTATGTAAACGGGCCGGGAAAAGCGCTGCCCAGCCTCGATCTGATCCACCGGAATTTTTTTCATGTTCTGCCTCTATTGTCCACGGATATCCAGGGAATCCGGGACTGCCCCGGAGGGGTCCAGACGAAGCACAAAGGAGAGGATTTCTGCAACAGGAAAGAAGAGTTCCTGGGGAATTGCTTCTCCGGGGGTTAACCAGACGAGACGCTCCGCCAGATCGGCGTCACTGCGAACCGGAACTCCTGCTGCCCGAGCCATCGAAAGCATTTTGCGCGCAAGCTCTCCCTTGCCCCGGGCTACCACAAAAGGAGCCGGAAGGGATGAATCGTAGCGTATCGCCGCGGCAACCTGCTCATCCATAGGTGTCAATCCCACTCTGTTCTGCTTCGCCTCCCCGCTTTTGGGCCGTCCCGCCCCCCTCATAACGTTTTTTAACGCTCCCAGTATGCCCTGAAAATCCCAGACGGGCAAGCAAGTCTTGCGGGATGGCATCAGTCTCGCCCCCCAGATCAACCAACCGGGGGCTCACACCCCCCGGAAGGGGAATCAGATCCCACTGAAACCACCAGGATCGGCCATCTTCGCGCGTTGCCGAGAGAAAAGCCGAAACGGGACGACCTTTCTTCCGGTGCCATCCTACCTTGAGCAGGGCATCCAGGGAGGGATGATCCTCCAGACCACCTTGCCCGGGAGCCGGTTCCAGAGAATCAAGCCAGCCCCGCAGGGGGACCACAACCCAGTGAAGGTCATCCGAAGCGGGGAGTGCGTTAAACAACTGGAGGGCGTGGGTCGGCTCCACCACTTGGCGATGCAAGACCGGGCGGAGAGGATGATCAGCCTCGACCCGGGAGGCAGCCCGGGAGGGCCTTCCCCGGGGAACGTCTTTTCGGGAAGCCGCCCCGTCCCGAGGGAGGACCTTTCCCCGGGAGAGCCAGCACACCAGATCACGGGCCTGGTTCCGGGCGGTCCAGGACAGCGGCCGTCGCGAGGTACCTATACCCCTGGAGACGAGCTCAATCGCACCCTGGACTCGAGAAGAGACCTGAACTTCCGAAGCAGTCCATGAACCATCCCGGCTGCCACGGGAATTCCGAAAGAGTTTCCGGCATAACGATACCGCCAGGACACTCAGGGATCGTACTTGCTGCGGGGATATTGGGAGATCGTCCAGAAAGGAAGCCGCCAGGCGTTGCAGGAGACCCGGAGCGTCTCCGGAAACATCCTTGCGATCAATCTGGTGGTTCCCGGAAACGGGAAGAGAGGCTGATTCCGGAAGGAGCTGCAAGCGCAACTCCGGCTGAAGAGAGGAGACCTGAAAAATCCGGCTTTCCCCCAGAGGGATGGCCCCCGTGGAAGCCACAGTCAGGCGGAGCCCGCCCCCCCGCAGCGTCACCTCTTCAGGCCGCGCTCCAGGGAAGGCCGTGAGACGGAGGAAATCTCCGACCCGTATATTCCGACTGTTTCCGAAAACTCCCCCCCGAAGAGGAGAGAACTCCGGACCCCGGGCGGAATTTATCGCTCTTTCCGCCGTACCAGCTCGGCAACTTTTGCCGCTTTTCCAACACGGTTGCGGATATAATAGAGCTTCGCCCGGCGAACACGTCCGCGTCGCACCATTTCAATCTGCTGAACCCGGGGGCTGTGGAGGGGGAAAATCCGTTCCACGCCAACGCCGTAGCTCAGTTTTCTGACTGTCACGGTTCGGCGCAAACCCGAGTTATTCAGGGCGATTACCAGCCCTTCATAGATCTGGATACGCTCGGTCTGACCCTCAACGATACGGAAGTGAACCTTTACGGTGTCCCCAATCCGAAAATTCTCTGCGTTTTCTTTTACGTGAGCGGCCTCGACCGCCTTAATTACATCCATGGTGCGACTCCTTTTCCAGGATTGATTCCGTCAGTATCTGTTCCGCTTCAGTAAGCGAAAGGTTCTGCAAAAGATCAGGGCGGTTTCGTGCCGTCCTGATCACCTGCTGTTCCCGCCGCCACTGGGCAATGCGGGCGTGGTGGCCCGAGAGCAAAATCTCCGGGACCTTCCGGGACCGAAAGACCTCCGGCCGTGTATAATGAGGGTGTTCCAGCAACCCATCCTGGAAACTGTCTTCCAGAACGCTCTCGGGCCGCAACATTCCCTCGCGCAATCGGTAAACCGCATCGATTACCACCATTGCCGCCAGCTCTCCCGAGGAGAGCACGTAATCACCAATCGTGAACTCCTCGTCCACGTATTCGTCGACGATCCTCTGATCGATCCCCTCGTAGCGCCCGCAGATGAGGACGATTTCCTTCTGCCGGGAGAGCCGGAGGGCGTCGCGCTGACGAAAGGGACGCCCCGACGGTGTGGGAAATACCACGTGTCGGGCCTTTGCGTCAACTGAATCAAGGGCCGTTGCGAGAGGCTCCGCCATCAGAACCATTCCGGCACCACCCCCGTAGGGAGCGTCGTCACAACTGCGATGACGGTCCTGCGAAAAATCCCTGATGTTTATCACCTTCGGGATCAGGGCCCCGCGATCAGCCGCCTTCCCCACAATGGAGGTGCGAAAGTACTCCTCCACCAGTTCGGGGAAGAGCGTAAGAACCGTTATTCCGTATCCATCAGCCACGGCACCAGCAACTCCACTGTTCGTTTTTCGGTGTCAACATCTCCCACATATTGAGACATGAAGGGGATCAACACCGTTCCGGTTTCACGCTTCACCTCAAGGAGCGGGGCCTGCAGGCCGTCAACGACGGCAATGATCTCACCGCAGGAATCACCCCCGGAAAGGAGCGTCATCCCCACCAGGTCGGTAATGTAGTATTCATTACTGCCGCAGGGAGCTGCCTGATCCCGGGGCACCCAAATCTCGGCACCCGCCAGATCCCTTGCCTGCTCCGGCGTGGTAACCCCCGAAAACCAGAGGAGAGGAACGCCTCCCTGGAGAAGAACCTTCTCCACATTGGCAGACCAAACCTTATCCTTGCGCCGCAACTCAACCCGGGACAATCCCTCAAAATGGGCGATCTCGCCGGAGAAGGAAAAAACCTTGACCGCGCCTCGCACACCATGGGGCCGACGGACAGCACCGATGGCAACCATGGCCAGGGCGCTCTCCTGTCGATCAGTCAAGGATTTCCAGAACGACCCGCTTCCCCGTTCCCGTGGAAGCTGCGCTCAGAAGTGTCCTGATCGATTTGGCGATCCGGCCGTGCTTGCCGATAACCTTCCCGATATCATCGGGATTGACTTTCAGCTCCAGAATCGTTGATTTTTCACCCTCGATCTGATTTACCACGACCGCATCGGGCTCATCGACCAGGGCCTTTGCGATGTATTCAACTAAATCTCTTTCCACCAAACTACTCCTGCCTGGAGAGGCGAATTATTTCACCGTTACGTTATTGTTGTTCAACAGTTTGCGCACGGTGTTGGTGGGACGAGCTCCTTTTTGAAGCCATTCCTTGACCTTCTCCTCGTCGAACCGAACCTGAGCTTCGGCATCGGCCGCGATAGGATGGTACACACCAATTTCTTCCAGAGCCCGACCATCCCGGGGAGCCCGGCTGTCCATCACCACAATGCGGTAAAAGGGACGTTTTTTGGAACCGAATCGCTTCAGGCGAATTTTTGTACTCACGAACTTCCTCCTCAGAATCTTACCGGTGCCCCATCTGAGCCATCAGCTGGGACTGGTACTTCTTGTTCTTTGAAACCTTCTTCATCATTGCCCGCATCTTGTCAAACCGTTTTATCAGCTGGCCCACCTCGAAAACAGAGGAACCACTCCCGGCAGCGATACGCTTCCGTCGGGACATACCGATAATCCGGTGATTATGCCGTTCTTCCCGGGTCATGGAAAGGATAATCGCCTCCTCCCGCTTCATTTGATCCATATCAAGCTGATCGGGATCAATGTTCCCCTTCATTCCCGGGATCATCTCCAGAAGCGACTGAACCGAACCCATTTTCCGGACCCGCTGGAACTGCTCCAGGTAATCTTCCAGGGTAAAGGTAGCGGAGCGTATCTTCTTCTGCAAACGCTCGGCATCATCGGCGCCGATCGTCTCCTGGGCCTTCTCGACAAGAGAGACCACATCACCCATTCCGAGAATGCGGGAAGCAATCCTCTCGGGATAAAAGGGTTCCAGATCCTCGACGCCCTCACCGGTTCCGATGAACTTGATCGGGGTTCCTGCGATTGTCTTGATGGAGAGCGCTGCCCCACCCCGGGTATCACTGTCGAACTTGCTGAGGATAACCCCCGTAAGATCCACACTCTCGTGAAACGCCCGGGCTACCTCTACCGCATTCTGTCCCGTCATGGCATCAGCCACGAGGATTCGCTCGTCGGGTTTTGCCAGAGCAGAAACCTGCCGAATCTCCTCCATCAGGGCTTCATCGACCTGCATCCGGCCCGCCGTATCGATGATAACGACGTTGAGCTGCTCTTTCTTTGCCCGCGCCAACCCCGCTTTAACTACAGCCTTGGGGTCTTTGCTGCCAGGGATGGCCTCCACAGGGATGCCGATCCGCTCGCCCAGTTGTTGCAACTGGTCAACTGCGGCAGGCCGCACCAGGTCAGCAGCAACAAGAAGGGGCCTCCGCCCCTCCTTCTTTAACCGCAGGGCCAACTTTGCCGCAGAGGTTGTTTTTCCCGATCCCTGAAGACCGGCAAAAAGAATAACACTGGGGACATCGGGACCGCGCAGGGCGAGATCCTGCCGCTCGTCCCCCAGGAACTCCACCAGCTTGTCGTAGACGACCTTGACGAATTGCTGCCCCGGCGAAACGGAGCGCAGCACCGATTCACCCGAGGCCTCCCGAACCGTACGGCTCACAAAGCGGCGGACTACCTTGAGATTTACGTCGGCTTCCAGAAGCGCGACTTTGATCTCCTCCACGGCATCAGCAATATTCTGCTCGGTGATGCGGCTCTTTCCGGAGACACTTCGTACTACGTTGTTTAATCTGTCGCTCAGCCTGTCCAACATACCATCGTATCCAATCCTAGAACAATCAAGGTCGAAGGATAGTTATAGGTAAAAGACGCCGTCCTGTCAATGCGTACCTCCCGGAGGATTCCACGCTTCACGACGAAAACCTCAAAGAAGATCAGCGGAGGTGAAAGAAATGCCGCTCCAGGAACTCCAGACGGACCTTGGCATCATCCCAGTGGTCGCTCAAGGGGTGGTCCCGAAGAAGTTCGGCATAGAGCCGCCGTGCCCGAACCAGATCCCGTTCCGGCCCCGGAGACTCATAGAGCCGGGCCTTTCGATAGAGCTCGTGGTCCGAAAGGGCCTGATCGCTCCCGGAGGAACCCTGCACGTCTGCCCTCTCATTCCGGAGAGCATCTCCTGCCGAAGGCGCTGCTTCCAGGGAAAGAGCTCTTCCATCGGAGTCCCTCTCGCCGGCACCTTCCGGCACAGCAGAATCCGATGGCTCGGGCGCCGGCAGGGACGAGAGATCAATGCGGGGAGTCTCTTCCGGAGGCGGGACAACCTGCAGACGCCGTTCCTTGACGACCGATTCTCCCGTGGAGAGGTCCTGCATGGCGAAGGCGATCACCAGATCTTCGCCGACCTCGACAGAGTCGGGCACTTGAAAGGTAAAGCGGGTTTGGCGGCCCTCGCCCTCTCTTCTCACCAGGCGAAGGGGCGGTGTGCTCTCGCGATACAACCAGGTCCTGCCAGGAAGGAGCAGAACCAGGAGCGATCCCGGGGAAACTTCTTGCTCCCGAGGCGCTGGCTGTGGTGGTGCTGGTGTTGGCGACGCTGGCTGTGGTGGTGCTGGTGTTGGCGACGCTGGCTGTGGTGGTGCTGGTGTTGGCGACGCTGGCCGTGCTGGTGCTGGCTGTGCTGGCTCTGGCTGTGCTGGCTGTGGTGGTGCTGGTGTTGGCGACGCTGGCCGTGCTGGTGCTGGCTGTGGTGGCTCCGGCTCTGACTCTGGCTCCGGCTCCGGCGACTCTGACAGACTCTGATGATCCAGGATCTCCGGGAGGGGATCCCCCGGAGGCAGCTCGGGAAGCGGGAGAGCTGCTATTCCATCCCCCACAGGCGGTGCGGCAGGACCAGGAATCACCCTATCTGCCAGCGAAAAAACAGCCGGGGGAGGCAGCGGCAGGGGCAAAGCAGAAGATTCAAAAAGAAGCCCCTCATCGGACCAGGCGGAGTCGCGCCCGACATCGCCTGGTCTGGCATCGTCGGGCACAAGAAAGACATCTGCCTGGAGAACATCCTGAGCCGGTTCCGGTGAATCGGGCTGCTCCTGGGGCACATCGGAATCACTCTCCGACGATGGGAGACCAACAGGATCCCGGGACGCATCCCGAAGGTCCTGGCCGGGAGGATCCTCCCGGGAGGGCACGCCGGTCTGACACCCCGCAAGAAACACCGGGACCAACCCTGCCAGCAGAAGAATCGTGACCACCGGCCTCCGGACAGAAACCCGGGGGCGTTTTCCACGATTGTGCTTCAGGCGATCAATCAAAAAGGAGCTGCTCCACATGGCTCTCACCCCGCTTGAGAAACTCCCGCCTCAGGGCGCCGAGCAAATCCTCTTCGGCCTCGGAAAGAATCTCCGCATCCAGGGGCATGCGAGGATCTACCTTGTAGCGCAACCCCGGATAGAGCAGATCCTGCTCTACCGGCGGAACCAGATACCGCCGCTGGGGGAGCATCAACTCCCGGGAATAGAAACTCGACAGCGAATCGTCTTCCCCGAGCCCCTCGCTGCGGCCCGAGAAGACAAGAAAAAACAGAAGCAAGAGGGCTAAAAAAACTCCTCCGCCAGCAAGGGCGGGAACCAAGGTCGATTTCATGACACCCCGCTACTCCTTTGTGTCGTCCAGGGCCAGCTGAGGCTCCTGGTCGTTCTGATCGCCGGCTTGTGCCCTGTCGTCAGTCTCATCCTGGCCCGGTTTTCCCTTCTGGCCCTGTTTCCCGTCCTGGCCATCGATCCGCAAGGCGACGATCTGGCTCACTCCACTTTCCTGCATGGTTACACCCAGGAGGGTGTTTGCGCCTGCCACGGTCTTCTTGTTATGGGTGATCACGATAAACTGAGACTGCTCAGAGAACTCGTGGAGCATATTCACAAAGCGCCCCACGTTATGCTCGTCCAGGGCTGCATCGATCTCGTCAAGGAGCGTAAAGGGGGCAGGACGGACCATGAAAGTCGCGAAGAGCAAGGCTACCGCCGTCAGGCTTCGCTCCCCTCCCGAGAGAAGGGTAATACTTTCCAGCTTTTTTCCCGGGGGCTGAACCAGAATATCGATACCGGAATCGAGAACGTTATCCGGATCAATCAGGCGCAACTCCGCCCGGCCTCCCCCGAAGAGGCGACGGAAGATGGTATGAAAGTTTTTCCGGACCCGGTTGTAGGTCTCCACAAAGAGTTGCTGCGATTCCCGACGAATCTCCGCCGTAACGCGGACAAGATCGTCCCGGGCGGTCCTGAGGTCTGCAAGCTGCCCTGAAAGGAACTCGTAGCGATCCGAGACTTCGGCAAACTCCTCAACGGCCATGAGGTTCACGCTTCCCAATTCCTTGAGCTCCCCCCGAACGCGGGTCATTTCGTCACGGAGCTGTTTCTGATCGCCTTCGAAGGAGGGTTGCCGCCCCTCGAACTCTCTCAGATCGCGGCCGTGACGTTCGGAAAAGCTGTCATAGAGGCCCCGGACCTCGGTGCGTTTCTCGGCAAGCTTTACCTGAAGCCCCTCCAGTTTTGACTGGGCCTGGGCCAGAGCCTGCATGGACCGGCGAAGTTTTTCCTCCTCGGCCTGGAGGCTTTTGTTGTTCCCCGCAATATCCTGCTCAAGCCGCTTCAGTTCCTGTCGCAGCTCCTGCTCCTGCCGGGCCAGATCGTCGTGTTCTTTCTGAAGAGCCACCGTCTGGCCTTCCAGCTCCCGGGCCCTGCGCTGATCACCCTCGATCCGCGTTTCCAGCTCTTTCTGGTGACGCCGGGTCTCTTCCATTTCGCGGCGATGCCGGCGCGCGGCCTCAAGGAGAGCACCGGCACGGTTTTCCAGCTGGACCCGGTTGAGTTTCATCTGCTCCAGGTTTTCCCGCTCGGTATCGATGGTCTGCTGCAAGGCCTGGATCTCCTCGTTGAGATCCCGGATTTTTTCGCGCAGCCCCCGGTTTGCCTCCTGGAGCTTTTCTACGTTGTCATCGAGCGACCGCTTGCGGGTCATGGTTCCCTCGGGAGCAAGAAAGTCGTCGAGAAACCGGGGGATCGCCCCCTGGTAGCGCTCGACAGCCTCCGAGAGAGCCCCCAGAGCCTCTTCCAGGGCAGAAAAGGCCTGTTCCGCCGCTGCCCTGCGCTCTTCCACCCCGCCAAGACGCAGATGATCCTGCAACGCCTCCCGGCGACCCCGAAGAGTGATTTCCATCTGGTCCAGAGCGGCCTTCAGGGTTTCTTCGTGGCGGGCCCGTTCAGCGCTGGAATAGCCCGATTCCTTCAATTTTGTATCGAGTGCTCCCACAAGCTCGTCGGTAACGGCCCGCAGTTCTTTCTGGCACTCCGTCACGCTGCGCTCGTTGGCTGTGATGGTCTGTTCCGCCTGACGAATTTGCTCCCGGGCCTCTTTCTGGCGCTCCTGGCTCCGGGCAATCCGGTCCTGGACTGTCGCAACGGTCTTGTCCACCTCGCTGATCTGGAGGCGCGTCTCCTCCTCGGACCGCTCTGCTGTGGCAGCGGCCTGCTCCTGCTCCTCGGCCTTGCGGGAAAGCCCCTTCAGGCGCCCCCGCTCGGCCTCGATCTGGTCCTCCAGCTGGGCCTGCTGATTTCTGATAAGAGCAATCCGCTCGGTGCGGGAGCTTTTTTCGAGCTCCAGTCCGTAGAGGCGCTTTTGAACCTCCACCAGGCGTGATTCCATGGAGTTGACCCGGGAAAGCTCGCTCTCAAGCTTCTCGTTCAGGCCGTCGATCGCCTGCTTCAGGTTATCCCGCTCCTGCCGGGCTGTCCCGGAGCGCTCCTGGAACTGCTCCTCCTGCTCCCGGTACTGAAGCAATCGTGCAACCTGCAGGTCCACCTCAAGATTAAACTGCTCTTCCCGGAGCGCCCGGTAGGAGGTGGTCTTTTCTGCCTGGCGTTTCAGGGTATCGTAACTGCGGCGAACCTCGGTCAGGACCGAATCAACCTCGTGCATGTTTGCCTCGGTTCGTTCCAGCTTCCGGTCCGCCTCGCGCCCCCGCATCTTGTAGCGGGTAATTCCCGCAGCTTCTTCGAACAGTGCCCGCCTGTCTTCAGGGCGAGTGGAGAGTATCTGATCAATCTTGCCCTGCTCCATGATCGAGTAGGCTGTCTTGCCGATTCCCGTATCGTAGAAGAGCTCCCGCACATCCCGCAGTTTTACCGGAGCGCCGTTCACAAAGTACTCGCTCTCGCCACTGCGGAAAAGGCGGCGGCGTATGGTGATTTCCGGGAAATCCAGGGGCAGGACCCCATCGTTTTCCAGGGTCAAGGTAACCTCGGCCACATTCAGGGGTTTTCGGGTGTCGGTCCCGTTAAAGATGATATCTTCCATTCGCTCGGCCCGCAGACTTTTTGTGGCCTGCTCCCCCAAAACCCATTTCACAGCATCTACGACGTTGCTCTTGCCGCACCCGTTCGGGCCGATAAGCGCCGAGATGCCGTCGGTAAACTGGATATGGCTTTTCTCTGCGAACGATTTAAATCCAAAGAGGTCGATACTTTTCAGAAACACAGTTGCTCCCGGCGCGCTGCCAGCGTAGTATAATTGACTATCATGGCCGGACAAAAGAAGAAGAATCAAGCCCACCCCCCCCCTGTTCCGGGGGCGTGCGGTATAGACGAGGCCGGACGGGGCCCTCTGGCCGGCCCGGTAACGGCCGCTGCCGTGGTGCTGCCGCCCCGGATGGAGGTTCCAGGGCTGGCTGATTCCAAGGCGCTTTCTCCGAAAAAGAGAGCATCTCTCCGGGATATTCTGATTTCAGGGGGCGCATGGATAGGTCGGGGCTGGGTGTGGCCCGAAGAGATCGACAGGCTGAACATTCACCATGCGTCGCTTCTGGCGATGCGCCGGGCCTGGGAGGATTTGCTTTTGCTTCTTGATAGTTGCCCGCCGGGCGAGGCTCCGCATCTACGAGCGATTCTTGTGGACGGGCCTCATGTGCCCCCGGAGCTCCCCATGCCACCGGGGCTTTCGCTGCCGGTCCGGGCAGTTGTGGGAGGGGACAACCTCTACCGGGAGATCATGGCCGCCTCAATTATTGCCAAGACCGAACGAGATTCCTGGATGGAAGACTACGATAGCCGGGACCCCCGCTACGGCTTTGCCCGGCACAAGGGATACCCCACAAAAAACCACAAAGAGGCCCTGGTCCGCCACGGCCCCTGCCCGATCCATCGTCGATCGTTCAGAGGCGTCCTGGCCTAATCTTCCCGGCGATCTTCGCCGTCCCGGCGCGGCCGGTCACCCTGCTTGCCGTAGGGCTTACGGGGCGGACGGGAGTCGTTGTCCCGCCGCGGCCGGGGCCGGTCACCCTGCTTGCCGTAGGGCTTGCGGGGCGGGCGCGAATCGTTGTCCCGCCGTGGCCGGTCCCGGTGATCGCCCTGGTCGCCGTAGGGCCTGCGGGGCGGGCGCGAATCGTTGTCCCGCCGCGGCCGGTCCCGGTGATCGCCCTGGTCGCCGTAGGGTCTGCGGGGCGGGCGCGAATCGTTGTCCCGCCGCGGCCGGTCTCGGTGATCGCCCTGGTCGCCGTAGGGTCTGCGGGGCGGGCGCGAATCGTTGTCCCGCCGTGGCCGGTCCCGGTGATCCCCCTGGTCGCCGTAGGGTCTGCGGGGCGGGCGCGAATCGTTGTCCCGCCGTGGCCGGTCCCGGTGATCGCCCTGATCGCCGTAGGGCCTGCGGGGCGGGCGCGAATCGTTGTCCCGCCGTGAGAAATCATCCCGTTCTTCCCGGGTTTCCGCAGGGCGCTCCCACCGTTTTACTTCCGACTTGCCACGATGCTCCCGAAGAAACTCCATGACCCGCTCCATGCCCTTGCCAAAAAGATGAAAATCATCCTCGAAAACCACCACCTGGTGACGCTCGAATTCTTCACCCGAATCCTGCTTCTTGCTCTCGACTATCGTGAGAAACAGATCTTTATTCCTGTTTTCCTTGATATTAAAAAAATAGGTGCGCCGATCATTATTGCTGCGCACCCGGGCAGAAAACAACTCTCCCCGAACTCCCATACTCTTCTCCTGCGCTCCAGAGCGCTCATTTCATCTGGATCTTTCTGACGTGATTACCCGGCCGAGAATAACAGATTCACTCCGGGGCGTACAGTATACACGGAAGAGCATTTCCCGCCAGCAGGTCCTTCCCTACCCTCTTCTCCCCTGGGTGCTCGATCATTGCACAGAAGATTGGCCGGAAGAACTTTCTGTTCTCGGGAAGCCCTCGCGGCGCGCAGGCATCGAGTGTCAACAGCGGTTTAAAAGTTCCTTTTTCAGGCCACGGAAATCAGCCGTGGCACGGCGGGGAAGGAAGGGCTGGCAGGAAACACGCTATACCCGGAGTGGTCAATGTTATTTGCCGATATGGGGGGTGCACCCCCCTTTCCAAGCGTTCCGGTGTTTCACTATCGGGTGCGATGTCCGGGCCGTAAATGTATTGGCAACCATGTGTTTCCAGTAGCTCAATGGCAAAGGTTTCGATGGCGGATTCGGCGATTTTAGTTGTCGTCATTGTTACCGCCTGTATCTTTTCCAATTAGTTTCCTGACTTCTTCGTCAAAGTCGGAAATGTACTGTTTATCCTGAATAATCCGAAATTTATCATATTCGCCTTCAGCTTTGATTTTTGCTTCCAGAGCTGAGATTTCACCTTTGTCCAGCAGAATGGGATAATCTGAAAGAGCCAGGAATTTGTCCAAAAATTGCACCCAGTCTTTCATGTTCGTCACTATGCCTCGGCGAGCGCGGTTTTCGGCCAAGTCCAGGTAGGCTGAGACGATTCGTTCCAACTCTTTGAGATGTTCCTGATTGAGATAGTTCTTCGCGATGGTCACATCGGATTTCAGAATTTTCCCGCTGGGCTCATTTTTCCAGGTCTTTAGTCCCATGTAGAGCTTTTGCGCGTCGGCTTCGGTATAGATGATTTCTGCGGCAGTTTTACCCTGAATAGCCCAGTGCATTTTGTTTTGCACGGTGGCAAAAAACTCTTTGGTGGTTTTGTCATTGCGGTCATAATCAGCGGAAAGGGCATAGATATCCGTAACCTTCTGATAAAGTCTGCGTTCACTGAGGCGGATTTCTCGAATGCGTTCCAGAAGCTCATCGAAGTAATCCTGCCCAAAGTGCTTGATTTGCTTGAGGCGTTCATCATCCATGGCAAAACCTTTGATGATGTATTCATGCAGAATCTCGGTAGCCCATTTGCGGAACTCCGTCGCCCGGTGCGAATTGACCCGGTAGCCCACAGCGGTAATGGCCCGAAGATTGTAATAAAGAACCTCTTTTTGTTGAGTTTTGCCTTCTATTGCCCCATGGTCAGTGGTATGTCGGAATTTCCGACACACCAGTTCTTCTTGTAGTTCGCCCTCGGCAAAAATGTTTTTCAGGTGCTCGGTGATAGTGGATCGCCCTTTTCCGAACAGCTCAGCAATCAGTTTCTGGGTCAGCCAGAGTGTTTCATCATGAAAATAGACATCGATATTGACTTTGCCGTCAGCAGTTTTAAAGAGAACGAAGTTGGGAAACTTTTCAGGGAGGTTAGGATTGGTAATTAGATACCTCCTTCAATCTTTTATTTTGCAGAGGCTCTTGCAAAAATCTCGGGCTGACGTATTTTTCGAGCAACCACCGCCGCGTGAAACAGGTCTGTAAATAAAAAGTTGATAGGCCCTCTGTTTTCTGGTAGAATTCGGTCAACCAAAACTAAATAAACCAGAAAGGACAACCTATCCGATGAAAAGTATAACAGAAATTATTGGTGGTGCACAGATTCTTTTCGATATCTCTTTTGATATTCAGGATTCTTTTGAAGAGTACCTGACCACGAAGTATAGTTTGCCGTTTCCACGGTCGATTAGTTCTGCGGCGGTTTTACCGGTAGTCGCCCAGAGCATTTTATTCTGTACTTTTTAAAGAAAATCTGTGCCGCTTCGGAAGTTTTGTCGTAATCAATTGCAGTGGTATAAATATCCCTGATTTTTTGGTAGAACCGCCTCTCAGAGGCTCGAATATCCCGAATTCGTTCAAGCCATTCGTCAAAATAGTCCCACCGCTCAGATTGTTTGAGCCTTTCATCATCCATGGCAAAACCCTTGATGATATACTCTTTCAAAATTGCCGTTGCCCAGATTCTGAACTGGGTAGCCCGGTTGGAGTTTACCCGGTAGCCTACGGCGATAATGGCATCAAGATTGTAGTATTTTGTCTCTTTTGTCTGGGTTTTACCTACTATAGCGCCATGTTGAGTGGTATGTTCCAAAATGGAACTAACCACTTTCTCATCGAGCTCACCGCTTTCAAAGATGTTTTTCAGGTGCTTCGTTATAGCCGGTCTCTGGACATCGAAGAGTTCAGCCATCTTTTTTTGTGTCAGCCAGATGGTTTCGTTTTGGAAGATTGTGTCTATTTTGACGGCTCCGTCTTCGGTTTTATAGAGAATAATTTCGGATTGGCTCATTAGGTTATCTCCAGAGGCTCTTGCAAAAATCCCGGGCTGACGTATTTTTCGAGCAACCACCGCCGCGTGAAACAGGTCTGTAAATAAAAAGTGGATAGGCCCTCTGTTTTCTGGTAGAATTCGGTCAACCAAAACTAAATAAACCAGAAAGGAAAACCTATCCGATGAAAAGTATAACAGAAATTATTGGTGGTGCACAGATTCTTTTCGATATCTCTTTTGATATTCAGGATTCTTTTGAAGAGTACCTGACCATGAAGCATCGAGCCTTCCTGCATGTGTTACGAATTGCCGAAGAGCATTTTCCTGCTGTTGCCTCCAGCTATCGTGGCCGGGGTCGCAGACCGCACGATGACATCGCAATAATTCGGGCGTTTATGGCCAAATCGTTTTTCCAGATTGAAACGACAACATCTTTGGTTGACCGCTTGCGAGGTGATTCATCGCTGCGCCACATATGCGGATTTACGGTCGTACCCAGTTCGTCGACATTCCGGTGTTTGTCAACAAAGAAGTCACCTGAATTACGCCGCTCTTTGATGGATCAGGCGCCTGGTTTCCTGTGATGGGTTCAGGAATACCACTCGCC